>SYFR01000155.1 GCA_005800325.1 Myxococcales bacterium
GAGATGGCCGATCTCCCGGCGCAATATGCGGACGCCGATCGAGTGGAAGGTCCCGATCGTGCACTGGCTCGCGACCGGGCCGAGGAGCTTCTCGACCCGCTCCTTCATCTCGCCGGCGGCCTTGTTCGTGAAGGTCACCGCGAGGATCTTCCACGGCGGCACGCGCTCGTTCTCGACGAGGTTCGCGATGCGGTGCGTGATGACGCGCGTCTTGCCGCTGCCGGCGCCGGCGAAGACGATGAGCGGCCCGTTCGTGGTGAGGGCGGCCTCGGCTTGCGGGGCGTTGAGCGACGAGGTGACGTCGACGCGCGCGTGCGGCACGGGAGGCTTGGTGATCGGCGCGGGGCGAGCGTCAGGCGCGCCTGCGATCGGCGCGGGCGGCGTCGAGGGCGCTGCGATCGGCGCTGCGATCGGCGCGGGCGCGGCAGTGGACGCGGCAGTGGACGCGGCGACCGGCGTCAGAGAAAATAGCTCGAACTGCTCGGGCATCGCGACGGTTCACTAGCACGGTGCCGTCGCGGTGAAGCGGCACTGATGAGCGAGCCCGCCCCTCGGCTTCAGGCCGATCGCTCGGCTACCGCTGGCGCTCATGGTGACAGCGGGGCTCGTGCGGACGCGCCGCCGCGTCCCGGCCGCCCGCGTCAGGAGCAGCCGCCGGGCGGCTACCGCTCTTGCCAGGTGAGCGTGGCCCCGAGCGCGTCGCCCGGGCCGACGGGAGCCACGGACCAGGCGCTCGGCGTCGCGCGGTGCAGCCACGGCACGACGAGCCCGAGGGTCGAGCCGGCCAGCGCGCCGACGAGCACGTCGCTCGGATAGTGGTAGCCCGACATCACGCGCGTGTAGCCCTCGAGCGCGGCGAGCCCGTGCGTGAGCGCGACGACCGCGGGCGTCAGCGCGCTCTTCGGGTGGCGCGCGGCGAAGATGGCGCTGTAGCTCGTCGCCATGGCGAACGAGTTGGCGGTGTGCCCTGAGTAGAAGGACAGGTAGCTGTTCGCGCCGTGCAAAAACGCGGGGTCGAGGCTCGCGGCGTAGACGTACGGGCGCGGGCGCCGCGCGACAAAGGCGACCACCTGGTGCACAGCGACGCTGACGGCGAGCGTCTCGGCGAGCAGGACCGTGTCGCGCCCGAGGGACGACGCTGGGCGCCCGCTCTCGAACGCGTCGACCGCGCCGAGCAGATGCGGCAGGGCGAGGTTGACGCCGACGAGGACGTCGCCGGCGAGCGCGGCGTCGCGCGAGAAGCGGCCCGAGGTGGCGTCGTCGAGCGCGTTGACCCGCGTGCGGTCGCACGAAGGGGCGCAGCGCTCGGTGACGAGCTCTTCTTTGAGCCCTTGCATCGCGCCGCCGAAGGCGAGGCCGGCGACGGCGATGGGCAGGTCGAGCCCCCACGCGATCGCGAACGGCTCCTCCGCGCCCGCCGGCCGCGAGAGCGCGAGGGCGGCGAGCGTCACGGCGATCGCTGGAAGGCGCTTCATCACGAGCGGCACATACCGGGGTGCCACGGCGACCGATGGAAGGCACTTCATGCCGAGCGGCACATACCGGGGTGCTACGCGGTTCGTCAATCGCGGCAGCGGGGAATCACGCTAGGGTGGCGCAAGCCGCATGGCTCGCGCAACATGTCTCGGGTGGAGCCTCGCGCTCGTGCTCTCGGCGGGGAGCGCAGAGGCGTACACGTTCGGCGGACCGCTCGGCGATCCGTGCCACGAAGAGCTCGCCTGGGAGGCGCTGCGGCTCGTGCGGCGAGAGCTCGCAGGTGCGGCTCCGCTCGAGCTCGGCGCCGACGATCGGCTCGCCGTGCGGGACCTGCCCTTCGCGCTGCCGGACGACATGGGCGATCTCGGCGGGGCGAGCCTCGCGATCGGCGTGCGCGACAACGATCTGAAGGGCCTGAGCGGCCTCGATCACCGAGATTTACCGGGCGTTCACGGCGATCCCGAGGCGCAGCGCGAGCACTGCCTCAGGCGCCCGGAGCAGGACGAGCTCGGCGGCAGCGAGGCGGCGCTCGCCGATTGCCGCGGCTTCATCCTCGAGCGCTTCGCCCAGGCGCTCGGCGGGCTCGACGCCAAGGGGCGCGTCGACGCGTCGCTTCGCATGCCGCTGCCCACGTACCTCGCATTCGCGGGCACGGTCACGCTCGAGCTGCCGGTCTTCTACGTGCGCATGGGACAGGCGCTGCATGCGCTCGGGGACTCGTTCACGCACACGTTTCGAAGCCCCGACCACGAGCGCGTGACCGTGGTGCTCAACTGGGTCGACGCGCTCGACGACTTCGACGAGGCGCGCGACGGGCCGCCGCATCTTCACGAGCTCGATCTCTGCAACGATGCCGACACGCTGCGTCGCGAGCGCCGGAGCGTGGCGAGCGTGGCGAGCGTCGAGCTGTTGCGAGTAGCGCTCGAGCCGAGCGGCGACGAGGCCGCGAAGAAGGCGCGCGCAGAAGCGGTGCTCGCGCAGTTCCTGTCGTTCGAGCCCGGCTGCACGCACGCGAACCGTTGGTGCGACGCGGCGGAGAACAGGTATCGCACGAGCGACTGCGGGTGCGCGGTCGTCGGCGAGGCTCCCTCACGCGCCGGCGCCGTGGCGTTCTTCGCGGTGCTGGCGGCGGCGCTCGGGCGTCGTCGCGCGCCCCAAGTTGCGCGGTTTTCGCGCGGTGCCGCGGTCGTCACCGCCGTGACCGCGGCGACTTTTTCGGAGGCGAGCGCCGCCGCCGAGAGCGCGCCCGGCAAGGTCGAAGCCGCGCCGCCGCAGGTCGCGCCACCGAGCGATCCACCCAAGGCCGAGGCCGCGCCGTCGCAGGTCGCGCCGCCGCTCTCGCGCCCGAGAGAGCTCTGGCCCGAAGGCAGCCGCACGGGGTGGGGCGTGCAGGCGTCGATGTCGGGCGCGTTCGATCACGGCGCGATGGCGTACGGCCTCGGCGGTCGCTACGCGATCACGAACCGCTGGATCGCCGGTTTCGACGCCGAGCACAATCCGTGGTTCTCGCTCGAGGCGGGCCGCATTCGACCGGGCGCGATCAACGCCTACGCGACTGGCATCTACCGCTACCCGATCAACGAGCGCCTCGCCTTGCGCTCGACCTTGCACCTCGGGGCGAGCGCGCTCTTGTTCGACCTGGTCGGCGCACCGAAGGGGAGCGTGGGCCCGTACCTTGGCGTCAACCTGCTCGGCCTGAGCTACGAGCTTGGCGAGCACACCTACCTCTTGCTCGATCCGGCCGACGTGGCGATCGCGGCGCCGGCGATCGTCGGAGCGCCGCTCATCTACACCCAATACCGCCTGACCATCGGCGTGCAGTTCGGCGGCTGACAGCGGAGTGCTTTTCGGGCCGTCGGCGTAGAGCACCGTGGCGGACATCGGCGTTCGCGGGCCGTCGACCTTCATGGGGCGTCGACCTCGACGGTGTTGCCCGGGCGGTGTAAAGCCGGGTGCATGAAGCGCGCAGCTCTCCGGGCGTTTTCGCTGACCCTGTGGCTCGCGGCGGCCTGCACGCCGCCTGTGCCCGAGACGCCGCCGACGGGTGTGCCGGCCGACGGCGGGAAGTTGACGATCGCGAGCTCGGTCCCCGTCGCCGAGTCCGGTGGCCTCGTCGAGGCACAGGTCCCGACCGAGGCGCTCCCGCCGGCACCGGCTCCGGGCGAGCTCATCGTGCGCGTGCGCTGGCAAGATCCGGCGCGCTCGATCGCCACGTCGGCCGCCTACGCGAGCGTGCCGCAAGAGCTCGTCGATCGTTACCTCAACGCGCCGCGCGAGATCGCGCTCGAGCTCGTGTCGTCGCAGGTCGACGCTGCCTTGTTCGCGCCGCTCGTCGATCGCGCGGCCCCCATCGATTTCGTGATCGCCGCCGACACGACGCCGAGCATGTTGCCCACGCCGTTCATCGGGCTCTCGATCGGCCTCACCTCGCTCGAGCGGGCGATCGCCACTTCGAACGGTAAAGCGGAAGAGATCGCCAGCGGCGTGTGGAAGCTCGGCGGGCCCGACAGCTTCGGCTCGAGCTGCGCCGTGATGCGCTCGAACGGGCGCACGCCGGCGCGCCTCGTCTGCGGCGATCGGACGCGCGACTTGACGAAGCTCGCCCCTTACATGGCGCGCACGCTCGCGACCGAGACGGTGACGGGCGGCGACATCCACGCCGAGGTCTCGCTGCGGCCGCTCTTCGACAAATACGGCTCGAAATGGGCGGTGCAGGCTCAGGGCCTGCCCGTGCTGGCGAACGCGATCCTGCTCGGGATCCCGAAGTTCGATCAGGCCGTGAAGGACGCGGCCGCCGTGCTCGCCAACGAGGCGGGATTTCTCATGAAAGATCTCGACGGACTCAGCTTCGATGCGGCGATCGAGCCGAGCGGCGGCATGAAGGTCAAGACCGAGTTTCGGCTGCGCGGCAAGACCTCGTGGCTGGCGCAGACGATGGTCGACGGCGCGTCGCTCGCAGGCCCGGCGCCGGCGATGTTCTGGCACTTGCCGGCTTCGTCCGCGTCGGCGAGCTACGGCTTCGGCGTGGATCCCACGCGCTGGGAGCCGCTCGTCGCGACGGGTCGCGCGCTCATCGAGGGCGCGCTCGAGAAGGGCAAAATCGCGGGGGATGGCGATCGCAAGGCGCTCGCGGGGCTCTTGCGGCTCGGCAAAAGCAAGCACGTCGCTACGGTCGGTGCCAGCGGGACGTTCCCCGACGCAGCGCCGGGCGCGAGCGCCTTCGCGGCCATGCTCGGGCAGAGCGTCGGCTGGCACCTCCTCGGCATGGAGGACGGCCCGGGCGAGATCAAGAAGTTCTTGAAGGACGCCGTCCTTGCCTACAACCGTCCGGGGCTGAAATCCTGGCTCACGCGTGAGCTCGGCAGCGAGGCGCGCTTCCTGCCGACGGTGAAGGCGATTACCGCGCCGCGCGAGCTCGGTGCCGGCGCGATGGCGGTAGAGATCGCGGTGAGCAACATCCCCGATCCGATGGGCGCGCTCACGGGAGGCGGCGGCACCGTGAGCGTGCAGCTCTACGTGTTCGCGATGGTCGACGGCAAGCGCACCTATGTCGGCCTCGCGCTCGATAAGGACCGGCTGGCGAAGCTGATGCAGTCGCTCAAGGGCGCGACCCCGGGGCCGGAGAGCCTCGCGCAGCTGACGACGCTCGGAGGCTTTCGAACCGAGCGGCACAACTCCGCGACGTTCTTCACGCTGCAGGGGATCGTCGGCAGCATGAAGTCCTCGCTGTCGTCGGCGCTCACGGGCGTACCCGGAGGCATGGGCGGGATCGGCCGCGTGTTGCTCGGGCAGCTCACGCTGATGCCGAACCGAGGCACGACGCCGATCGTCCTCTTCGGTGACGTCGCGGACGGCCCGGCGCCGCGCGCCACGCTGACGTTTCACGCACCGAGCCCGGCGTTGGCGGATCTCGGCTTCATGGTGGAGCAGGTGCTGTCGCTCGTGATGGCCGGCCAGCCCTGAGCTGCGCCGAACGATTTCGGGCACACCGGATCGTGCGCCTGCGGGACACGCGACGAGCGGTGCGCGCTCAGCGTGGCGGCGCGGGCGGGGGGCTCGCCTTGCTCGCGAGCAACGTCTCGAGCGGGAGCTCCGCGGTGCTGTGCTTGCGCCGCGTCGCGTCGATGACGGGCGCGCGCCAATCGAGCTTGGTGAAGGTCGGGTGCTCGTCGAAGCGGTGGAAGCTGAAGTCGTCGCCGCCGCCGTAGAGAAAATCCGTCGTGACGATGCGCACGCGCGGCCCGTCGAGCGGCCGACCATCGTCGCGACGGCAGGTGCCCGCATCGCAGCGAACGCCCGTGACGACGACCTTCGGGCGGTCGAGCAACTTCGCGAGCTCGTTCACGGGGACCTCGCAGAGGACGAGCTCGTTGTCGAACGGCAGGATCGAGTGGATGGTGCCGACGGTGACGGGGCCGGGGGGCAGCTCCTGCCGGATCGAGCCTCGGGTCGTGACCGCCGCGGCGACCTCGGGGAAGCGCTCGCGCCAGGCGCGCACGATCCACTGGCCGAGCAGCTCCGACTCCATCGAGAGGCCGCGGCGGCTGTGGCCGAGCACCTCGCCGAGCGCAGCATCGACTTCGCTCTGCCAGGTCGCGACGAGCTCGGCGAAGCGCGGCTCGACGCCGTGCGGGGCGCTGCCGTTCGCGGTCGATACGTCGACGAGCGCATAGTCGACGACCTCGGCGCGCTCACGCGGCGGGCGGCTCTTTACCACGCGCAGGCGAATGCGCGCGTAGTGCTCCATGCGCCAGTCCGGCGCGACGACGAGCGTTTTCCCCGCGTGATCGACGGAGGTTCGGTGACAGTGCCCGGTGCCGACGAACGAGAGCGCCCACTCGGGGTGCCGCGCCACGATCGGCGCGATGACGTCGTGGCACTCGTGCGCGACGAGGACGACCGCGTCCGCGCCAGCGCTCCACACGGCGGGCACGACGCGCGCGAGCGACGCCTCGGGCTCGAGGAACCTGAGGCCCGCGAAGCGGTGGGCCATGGCCGCCTTCGGAGTCTCTTCGGTCGAGAGGCCGACGACGCCGAGCTTCACGCCCGCGCGCTCGATGAGGACGAAGGGCCGCACGAAGCCGGGGGCGTTGCCATGGTCGTCGACGAGGTTCGCCGCGAGGTAGGGCACGTTCGCGCGCGCGGCGTTGGCGGCGAAGGCCTCGGCGCCGAAGTCGAGCTCGTGGTTGCCGAAGGCCGAGGCCGCGTAGCCCAGCAAGCGCAGCGTATCGGCCATCGTCCGCCCGCGGAAATACGTGGAGAGGACCGGGCCCGTGTAGTTGTCGCCGCCCGAGAGCAACACGGTAGTCGGCGCCGCGCAGTGCTGGCGACCGGGCGCGATCGTCGAGCCTGCCACCTCGAGCGTGCCGGGGCAGTGGCCCTCGCGTAGGACGAGCTGCGACAAGAGCTGGGTCGCCCCTCCGAGGTTCGCGTAGCGGTCGTTGCGCGGAGAAATCCAGCCGTGCTCGTCCGCGGTGTAGAGGATCGTCAGCTCGCGCGCGCCCGTGCTCGCGTCGTCGACCTGCGCGGCTGCGTTGACCTGCGCCGATGGCGATGGCGGCGCGGCGGCACACTCCACGCTCGCGCCCGAACGCGTGCAGCCCGCGAGCACGGCACCGAGCGCGAGCACGGCACCGAGCGCGAGCGAATGTCGCGGCGGCACTAGCTTCCGTACCTCGCCACGATGGCGCGCACGCGCTCGACGAACGCGGCCTCGTGGTGCTCTTTGAACTGGTCCCAGGTCGCGAGCGACCGCGTGTCGACGACGCGATCGAGGAACAAGTTACCGTCGAGGTGATCGACCTCGTGCTGGTAGGTGCCGGCCGTGATGCCGCGCACTACGCGCTCGACGGGCGCGCCGTGGCGATCGAGCGCCTTCACCGAGAGCTCGGTGAATCGCGGCACCTCGCCGCGCAGGTTCGGCACGCTGAGGCAGCCCTCGTAGTTGAGGAACGTCTCGGCGGTCAGCGGCTCGAGCACCGGGTTCACGAGGACGGTGAGCGGGATGTTTGGCTTGTAGGGGTAGCGCGGGTTGTCCTTCACCTCGAGGGCGACGATGCGAATCGCGCGGTGGATCTGGATCGCGGCGAGCCCGGCGCCGTTCGCGTGGTGCATCGTCTCGACGAGGTCGTCGATGAACTGCTGCAGCTCGGGCGTGCGCAGCTCCTCGAGCGTGACCTCCCGCGCGCGCTGCCTGAGGACAGGGTGACCGACGTGGGCGATGGGGAGGACGGCCACGCGAGCAGCCTAGTGTGGTGAATCAGAGCTGCGCCACCCCAAAATCGAGGGACGCAGTGCGCGACCCGACAGCACCAAGCCCCCGCGCTTGCGTGCGCGCGGGGAGCGCCGTAACAAGGCGGCGATGAGCGCTGCGCAGTCGTTTCCAGGCGATCCGACCGTCGACGAGAAGCTCGCCCGTGACCACAAGCTGACGGCGGCCGAGTACGACAAGCTCACCGGCGCGCTCGGGCGCGTGCCGACCTTCGCCGAGCTCGGGGTGGCGAGCGTCATGTGGAGCGAGCACTGCTCGTACAAGAGCTCGCGCGTGCATCTCGCGCGCCTCGTGACCAAGGGGCCGCGCGTCATCCAAGGGCCCGGTGAGAACGCCGGCGTCGTCGACATCGGCGATGGGTTCGCCGCCGTGTTCAAGATGGAGTCGCACAACCACCCTTCGTACATCGAGCCGCATCAAGGGGCGGCGACGGGCGTGGGCGGGATCTTGCGCGACGTGTTCACGATGGGC
>SYFR01000156.1 GCA_005800325.1 Myxococcales bacterium
CAGTCACTCATCCATTATACCAAAACTATATCTTTGTAAAAGGAAATATTTTGCTCATATTTTCAACTTAGAGTAAACTGTGGGTATGAAACTACTCGGCATAGACTATGGATGATCTCGACGCCCTTCAGCAGCTCGGGAACGTCGTTGTTCACGATCTTGAGCGCGAGCCCTTCGATGAGGGCGGTCTTGCCGACGCCCGCCTCGCCGATGACCATCGGGTTGTTCTTTCGGCGCCGCGCGAGGATGTCGATCATGTTGCGGATCTCGCGCTCGCGGCCGAACACCGGATCGATCTCGCCGGAGCGTGCCTTGCCGGTGAAGTCCACGCAGAACCGCGCGAGCGCGCTCTCGGCGTCGAGCGAGCTGCCCTTCGGAAGCTTGCCGGCCTCGGCGGCGGTCCCGCCGCCACCGAGCGTGCCTGCCTCCGCGTCCTCTTTCGAGCCGCTGACGATCTTGGCGAAGCTCTTCTTCAGCTCGTCCTTCGGGATCCCGCCGAGCTGCATGCCGATACCACTCGTCGAGTACTTGCTGGCCTGCTCGAGCAGCCGCGCAAACAGCATGCCGCTGCGCACGCGCCCGTAGCCGTACTCCATCGCGCCGACCGTGAACGCGTCCTGCATCCAGTCGAGCAACGCCGGGGAGAAGTTCGGCTTGCCGGAGTTGCCCGTGCGGAGCGAGTCGAGCGACCGCTGCAGCGTCGACTTCAGCGCGCCGGGATCCAGGTCGTAGTGCATCGCCAGGAACGCGACGTCCGAGTCCGGGTTCTCGAGCAGCGCGTTGAACACATGCTCGACCGTGACCTCGTAGTGACGGACGTTGACACACTGCACGACCGCGGATTCGAGCGCGGCGGTGGAGGTGCGGGTGAGTCGCTTGATGATGGCTTTCGGTTCGACGAGCATTCGGTGGCCTCCCTCGTCCGACCGCAGCGCTTCGCGAACACCGCGCGCCGCGATCGGGGACCGGAAGCTACCTCGCCTCTTCGTCGATTGCATCGCCCTTTTGGGGCGACGCCGGTCACGCGCAGCTCACCCCTCGGAGGCGGCGCCCGCTCGCTCGCCCTCGTCGCCTGCCGCGTCACGCTTGCGCTTCGTCGCCGCGTCCGAGCGGTCCGCGTTCGCGCCGCGCTGCCACTTCTCGACCACCGCGCGCTTGACGACCAAGCGCAAGAGCGCGCCCTCTCGCAGCCGATCCTCGGCGTCGAGACCGTTGTCACGGGCGAGGTCGTCGACGTCCACGGCGAACTGCTTGGCGATGCCGATCAAGCTGTCGCCCGTGGTGACCTTGTACATGACGGTCTCGCGATCCGTGCGGCGCGGGGCAAACTCCTCCGCCACTCCGGCGAGCGGCTCGTCGCCACGGCCCTCGTCGCCACCGGCGCCGCGAAACAGGTTGCGCATGTTCCGGCGCTTCGGTTTCGGCAAGAGGCTGAGCAGGCTGTCCTCTCCGTCGCGCCACGATTCCACGCGCTCGTCGTCGCGGCGGCCGCTCAGACCTGCGAGGTCCCGCGGCGCGAGCACGTCGGCGTCGGTGACTCGCTCGCTCGTGTCGAGCAACGCCGGCAGCGAGGCGCGCGCGCGCGACAGCGACTCGGCGGGAACGTAGACGAGCGCCTCCGGGCCGGGCGGCACGAACTTGCCGAGCAGGTGCGGGTTGTAGTTTCGGAACACCGTCGTGCTGATGCCGGCAGCCTTGGCGAGGGTCGCGACGTCGACGCCGCCGGGAACGCTCAGCTCCGCGGTCGCGATCGGCCGGTACGTCTTCACTTCGCCGAAGCCGTAGAGCTCGAGGTTGTTCGCGACGAGGGCCGCCGCCACGATCTTCGGCACGTAGTTCGCCGTCTCCGTCGGGATCGCGCGGCGCATCGCGAGCTCGTTGAACTCGGTCGTGCCGGTGCGATCGATGGCGTTGAGCAGCTGCTCGTAGCCCATGTTGTACGCGGCGAGCGCGAGGTCCCAGGAGCCGAAGCGCTGGTGGAGATCGCGGAGGTGATGGGCCGCGGCGCGCGTCGCGAGCACCGGGTTTTTTCGGTCGTCCGCGTAGCGGGTAACGCCGAGCCCGTAGACCTCCCCGGTCGCGCGCATGAACTGCCATAGGCCCATGGCGCCGGCAGGCGACTTGGCGCGCGGGTCGAAGCCGCTCTCGATCATGGCGACCCAGATGAGGTCCTCGGGCATGTGCCACTCGCGCAGCTGCTCCTGCACCATGTCCTGGTAGCGGCCGCTGCGCTTCAGCCACGTCTCGAACATGTCGCGCCCTTGCGTCGTCCGCGTAAGGAAGCGCACGTAGGTCAGCGCCGAGCGCGTGATCGACACCTTGAAGTCCGGCAGCTGCAGGCGGGAGAGCGCCGAGCGCCCCTTCGCGTCGAGCTCGCCCGCGAGATCGTCTCCGTCGCCCCGCGACATTCGCTCCTCGTCGCGCCCTTCGTTGAGCTCCGCATCGCGCTCATCCGCGCGCGAGGTGAAGCTGTCCCCCGCCGCGCCGCGCTCGGCGAGCTTGCATGTCTCGCCGCCACCCTCGGCACGAAGACGCGAGAGCTCTCCGGACTCGCGCGACCACGCCGCGCCACGGCTGGATGCGCGCGCCGCGGTGCTGCCGGCGTCGTCAGCGTAGCCGAGCGGGCCGCGGCCTCCGTACGCGTGCGATGCCGGAGCGGCGTCCTCTCGGACTGCGAATCTCGGACCTCGATCGCGGGCGCCGGTCGTCCGCGGCGCGACGCCACCGACGGAGGTTCGCACCCCGTCGAGTGTCGCCTCCGGGGTCGCCATGCCCACTCCGTAGCCGAACGCCAGTGCCGAGATCATTGGGGGGATCTTGCTTAGCCAATCCACGATGTAAGCAAAGGTGCCACCTTGTGTGCAATGGGCCAAAGTTTTTACTTCATGCCGTGCGCTCACGCGCTTCGTCTGCGCTCGCGACCCGCAAATTCCCGCACGAACGAGGAGCGCGAGACGAGCCGTCGGTCACCGTCGCCGGCACGAGATTGCGGCCCATTCCCCACGGGCGGCGTAGTAGGCTCTGCCGGTCGATGGCGCTCACTGCGCAGATCCGCGATACGCAGAGCCAGCAGAGCTTCGAGCAGGCGTTCGATCGCTCGCCCGTGCGAATCGGCCGCAATCAGCTCAGCGATCTGCACGTCGATCGGCCGTACGTATCGCAGTTTCACGCGACCATCGAGGTCTCCGACAGCCGCATCTGGGTGCGGGATCACGGCTCGACCAACGGCACCGTGTACCGCGGCCAGCGCCTCGTGCGCGATCAGCCGGTGGAGATCACCGCGCAGCCTGAGTTCCAGATCGGCCCGCTCGTCATTCGGCTCGCGCTGCGCGAGCGCGCCGAGGGCGAGCCGCCGCCGTCGCGCTCGCTGACCGTGCTCGACATCGGGACGCCGGCAGGCACCGCGGTGCTCGAGCAACGGAACGCGCGACCGAAGCCCGGGTCCGAAGACGTGCTCGTGCGCCAGCTCGTGCCCTACGTCGAGGCCTATCGCTCGTCGTGGAACAGCGTCTACCGCGTGATTTACGAGCATCTGCCGCGCCTCGTGCCCGACGCCCGCACGGCCTATTTGAAGCGGCTCATCGTTGAATTGCCCGGGCTCGCGAGCGAGGTCGACTTTCAGAGCGTGGCCCAATACTACGGGGTCCCTACGCACTCGCTCGGCGAGCTCACGATGCCGGCTGCGGCGCTCGCCGCCTTGAACGAGCTCGCGTCGCAGCTCGCGCCCGGCGCCGTCAAGCTCGAGACCCCGGAGGCCGTGCTCGGGTTCGCGCGTCAGCTCCGCGACACGATGGCCACGTTCCTCAAGTGCTTCGTGAGCCTGCGCGACGGCTACCGCGCGTTCGAGGCCGAGGTGCTACGTCGCGAGCAGCAGGTCGACGCGTCGAACCTCGTCGCATCGGCGGCCAACCATGCGGAGCTCGGCAAGGTCCTCTTGCGCGAGGGTGCAGGCAGCGACGCGCAGCTGCGCGATCTCCACGAGATCTTCGTGAGCGTCATGACCCATCAAGTCGCGCTCCTCAACGGAGTGATGGAAGGCGTGCGGAAGCTCCTCACGACGCTGTCGCCCGAGGCCATCGAGCGCCGCTATGAGCGCAAGGGCAAGCGCGGCGGCCTCTTCTCGAACCGTCACGAAGGCCTCTGGGAAGAATACCAAACGGTGCACGCCGACTACCGCGGCGAAGAGCGAGAGACGTTCAATACTATTTTTGGCCCAGAGTTTGACACCGCGTACGCTGCGAGTGCGGGCGAGGCCATGCAGGCCGCCGGCGAGACGACTGGCATGAACGCCAGCCGTCCGACCGGACCCGCGAATCATCGGCGGTCGTAGCGGGCGGCATCACGCGCCTGTGTTCCGGCGCGTTCGTCGCGCTCTCGGCTGCCGCCTTGCGAAGCGCTCATCATGCGGTCGAAATCGAAGTTCGTAGCCTCTGGTCTGCTGGCGGCACTCACGTGGACTTGCCTCGGCGAGGGCACGGCGCAGGCGCAAATCCCACCGATCGTCGAGCGCGACCCGAACTGGGAAGCCGTCTCGCACGCGATGCTGGGTGTTGGCGTCGGCACGGTGTCGCTCATGCCGCGCATCTACTTCGCGAGCCCGGACGCGACCGTCGGCTGGAAGGCGCGCTGGCACGTCTCGGCCCTCGCGCCGATCATGACGATGACGGGCATCACGATGCTCGTGGACGGGCCGATCAAGGACGAATTGGGGAGCCCGAAGCAGGGTTGCACGGCGGAGGAGACGCTCGCCAACCTCCCCGACTCGGGCTGCGAGTCGTTCGGCTCGCCGTCGACGCACGCGTTCGCCTCGTGGGGCGCGACCGGCGCCGGCCTCGGCGTCTTTCTCGTCGACACGGTCAAGTACTCGAGCGGAAACTTCAATGTCGGCTCGTTCGCGGGCAACGTGGCGGTTCCGTTCACGACGTCGATCCTGACGAGCGTGTCGCGTAGCGCGGACGGCAGCGGGCTCGGACCGGAGTCCACCGGTCAGGTGGTGGGCGGGGCCTTGGCCGGAGCCGGGATCGGCCTCCTCGTGGGCGCCGGCTACGCGCTCTTGCAAGAGCCCGACTGCGGGTACGGCAACTACCTCTTCTGCTGGTAGTCGTCGCGTCGCAGCTGCGGCGCGTCGCAGCTGCGGCCCGCGCGCCCCGAGGTGCGCGCCAGCGAGCGCGTGTCAAGCACGCCCGGCGCGTCCGCCCCGAGGCTCGCCGGCGCCGCGCGGAGCTACGCGAGCTGCGACGTCAATCCTGCCCGATGACGCGCTCCCAGAGCGACTCGTTGGTCGCGAAGAGCGAGTCGCGGTCGAGGCGCAACAGGCGCGCGAACTCGACCGTACGTAGCAGCCGATCGGAGTCGCGCTCGGGCTCGTTCGGATAGGGGATGATCTTCACCCTCACCTGCTCGAGCAGGCGGATCCCGTCCGGCGCGTAGGTCACGTCGGTCGTCATCCGGTACTCGGCGTAGAGTCCTCGCTCGGTCACGCTGGGCATGCGCTGAACGCGCTCGATGTCCGCGGTCGCGACGTCGAGGAGGCGCCCGCGTCGCACCAAGAAGAAGCTCGCGGTCTTCCGGCAATCGGTGACGTCAGGGCAGCGTTTGGCCTCGGCCACGACCAGCATCTCGTTGCCCATGCGCACCGGCTCGAGCTTCGCGTCGACTGGCCCACGATAGCTGCCGACGCCGTACACCTCAGCGCGATCGTCGATCGCTCGCACGAGCGCGATGGGGCCACCGATGTCGCCGTCTTGAAAATGCACCGCTCGCAGCCGCACGACCTGAAGCCCCTTCGGCCCGGTGCGCACGTCGAGCTCGTTCGGGTCCAACACCCGCGGCCAGCCCCGCGTCGAGATCCCTTGGCGCAGCGTCTCGTTCGCGAAGAGATAGTGCCCGGTGCAGTCGGTCGCTGTCGGACTGAGCCCGGTCGCGTCCTCGTAGCCAGGCACGAGGATGCGCATCCAGTGCTCCGGATCGAGGGTGCGCACGACGGCGCGGCCATCGCCGCCGCCGCTTCGTGCCGGAGCGAGCTGCGTCGTGCACACCGACACGGGCAGCGTCTTGCGAGCCGGCACCTCGAGGGCAGGGCGCTGCGTGTCCACGCAGCCGAGCGAGATGCAGCCGAACGAGAGGAGGAGCCCTAGGACACCGATGGCCTTCACGCGTCAAGGATCGCATAGCGCGCACGGCGACCCGAACTTCCTGGCCGCGATTCCCGAAAGCTGCGCCGCTGGCGGGATCGCCGGGTGTCCATTGCCCCCCCGGATCGCCGAGAAATTTTCGGCCGGGCGATGAGCTGCCGCTTGACTACCGTCGACTCGCGCGTATCGTTGCGCGGCCTCACTTGACTTGGGGGAGGCAGGCAACTGCCCCGAGCTCGCTCGGTCGGCCAGCGCGGAATAATCCGTAGACTGAGCACCGGCCACGGCGAGCGAAGGGAAAGGATTGAACGGAATCATGGCTCTCAACGGATATCTCAAGCTCAAGGGACAGAAGACCGGCGAAATCAAGGGCTCGGTCACGCAGAAGGGGCGCGAGAACAAGGTCGCCATCATCGCCTTCAACCACGAGGTCGTGTCGCCGCGCGATCCGGCGAGCGGCCTGCCGACCGGCAAGCGCATGCACAAGCCGTTCACGATCACGAAGGAGCTCGATAAGGCGACGCCGCTCCTCTACAGCGTCCTCGTCAACAACGAGAACGTGAGCGAGTGGGAGATGCAGTGCTGGCGTCCCTCGGCCACCGGCGCCGAGCAGCAGCACTTCACCATCAAGCTCACCAACGCGAACATCGCGTCGATTCACGCCCGCATGCCCAACAACAAGAACCCTGAGTTGATGAAGTACGACATCAACGAAGAGGTCGCGTTCACCTACCAGAAGATCGAGTGGACCTGGGTCGACGGCGGCATCACCGCCATGGACGACTGGGAAGCGCCGGTCTCCTGATTGCGTCGTAGTCCCCCCGCTCTCGCTAGTGCGGGCGGAGGGACGCGCTGCACAAGGCCGTCGGGCATGCTCGGCGGCCTTTTCGTTTTTGTCGCACGCGAGGCCGCGGTCACGAACCGGGTCGCTTCATCCTCGTCGTCGATCGTGACGATTCGGGGTAAGCTGCCGGGCCTTCGGCGCCCGGCTCGTCATGTTCAACAAGTACTACCAAGACGAGCTCTCGTACCTGCGCGAGCTCGGAGGCGAGTTCGCCGCCGCGTACCCTGGCATCGCGCCGATGCTCGCCGAGACGGGCGGCGATCCCGACGTGGAGCGCCTGCTCGAGGGCGTCGCGTTTCTCACCGGCAAGCTGCGTCACAAGATCGACGACGAGCTGCCCGAGGTGATCCACTCGGTCGCGCAGCTCCTGTTCCCGCACTTCGTGCGCCAGGTGCCGGCGACGTCGATCATCCAGTTTGCGCCTCTCGCCAACGTCGTCCGGGAGAAGGTCGTCGTGCCGCGCAACTCCGAGGTCGGCACCGTCGCGGTCGACGGCCTCCAGTGCCGCTTTCGCACGACGAGCGACGTCGAGCTCGGGCCGATCGCGATCGAGGACGTCCGCGTCGACACCGGCGCGAACCTCACCCAGACGCTCCGCGTCGAGCTCAAGGTCTCGGGCGGCGGCACCCTCGGGTCGCTCGAGCTTGCCCGCCTGCGGTTCTACATCCACGGCGATCGACGATTTCAAGACGACCTGCGGCTCTGGATCGGCGCGCACCTCGACTCGGTGGCCATCGCCTCCGTCGACGGCAACGGCAACGACACCGTGCTCACGACGCTCCCGCCGCGCGCCGCGAGCTTCGCCGGCTTCGCGGAAGACGAAGCGCTCTTTCCCTATCCGAAGACGGTCTATCCGGGCTACCGCCTGCTGCAAGAGTTCTACGCGCTGCCGCAGCGGTTCGCGTTTTTCGACGTGACGGGCCTCGACGACGTCCCCAAGGACAAGGTCCGCGACCGCATCGCGCTCCTGCTGCAATTCAAGGACGGGCTGCCGACTGGCACGCGCGTCGCGAAGGACTCGCTGCGGCTCTTCTGCACGCCGGTCGTCAACCTGTTTCGCGGCACGACCGACCCGGTGAAGCCCGACAACACGAAGTTCGAGTACCTGGTGCGACCGAGCGGTGGCCAGCCCGACGGCTACGAGATTTTCTCGGTCGACAGGGTCGTCGGCGTCGCACGCAAGACGAGCCAGCGCCTCGAGCTGCCATCGTTCTACAGCTTCGACCACGAGCTCACTCCGCCCGCAGGTCAGCCGCCGGTTTTCTACCAGCTGCACCTCAAGCCGGCGACGATCGGCGAGGGCGTCGACCTCTACATGTCGTTCGGCACGCCCGAAGACTCCGGCGCCCTGCCCGAGCTCGACGCGGTGAGTGTCGAGGCGACCTGCACGAACCGAAACTACCCGGCGCAGCTCAAGATCGGCGACATCAGCGTCGCGACGGCGACCTCGCCCGCGGTAGCCAGTTTCACCAACATCGTCGGCGTCTCGGCGCCGATCGCGCCGCCGGTCGGGCGCGAGCTTCAGTGGCGCGTGCTCGCGCACATGGCGATGAGCTTCCGCTCGATCGCCGAGCTCGAGACGCTGCGCTCGACGGTCGACATCTACAACTTCCACGCGCTCTACGACCGGCAGGTCGCGCGCGCTCACCAGCTGCGCACGCAAGCGATCAAGAGCGTGGAGGTGCGTCCCACCGATCGGCTCTTTCGCGGCGCGCCGATCCGCGGGGTGCGCGCCGAGATCGAAATGGATGAGAACGGCTTTGCCGGCGAAGGCGAGATGTACCTCTTCGCGAGCGTGCTCAACGAGCTCTTCGCCTCCTACGTCTCCTTGAACTCCTTCTCGCAGCTGCGCGTGCGCGGCACCAACTCGAACTCGGTCTACACATGGGAGCCGAAGAGCGGCAACCAGACGCTACTCTGAGCGCGACCGAGCGCGCCGAGGCCGAGCGACGAGGCACGCTCGCGGCCTTCGCCTCGTCCGCGCGACGCTTCGATTTCTATCGCCTCGTCTACCTGCTCGAGCGGCTGCATGCGAACGCGCCGCGCATCGGGCACACGGGCCCGGCGCGCGACGAGCGCATCCGGCTGCGGGCCGACTCGAGCCTCGTGTTCGCGCCAAGTGACGTGAGCGCGCTCGCCGTGCGGCGCTATCCGGACGCCCAAGATCGCGTGGAGATCACGGCGGCGTTCCTCGGGCTCTATGGAGCCGTGTCTCCGTTGCCCCCGTACTTCGTCGAGAAAATAGCGCTCAGCGACTACCAAGGTGGCCCGCAGCCGGTGCGCGAGCTGCTCGACGTCATTCACCACCGCATCTTCTCGCTCGCCTACCGCGCGTGGGGCAAGTACCGCCACAGCGTCGGCTACCGAACCGGCGGCGCGGACAAGTTCACCCAGCGGATGTTCTGCGCCGTCGGGGTCGACGGGTTCCGCAAGTCGGCGACGCCCCTCAGCCCGTTCTACTTCTTGCGGTTCGCCCCGCTGCTCACGACGAAATCGCGCTCCGCACGCGGGCTCGAGGTCGTGCTCAAGGAGCTCTTCGGCGACATCCCGGTCGCCCTGGATCAGTTCGTAGGCTCATGGACGCTCGTCGAGAAGCCGCTGCGCAATCGCCTTGGCCAAGCGAACCACCAGCTCGGGGAGAGCCTCGTCATCGGGCGCTACGTCTACGACGGCAGCGGCCGGTACACGGTGAAGCTCGGACCGCTCGGGTACGATGACTACCTGTCGTTTTTGCCAGGTGGCCATCGACGCCCGCTCATCAAGGCGATCGTCGACACGTTCACTCCCGGCATTCACGACGCGATGCTCGAGCTGTCCGTCGACCTCGAGTCGGCGCCGCGGCTGCAGCTGGGCTCGCCGCGCTCCGCCACGCTGTCGCGCACCGCGTGGCTCGGCGGTGCCCTCGAGGCCGGGGCGTTCAAGATCACCGTGCCGCTCGACGAGCGCCCAGACGACGACGTCGGCAGGGACGAGGAACGCGGAGAGCCGCCGCCCCTTCCCTGACGCGAGCAGCTTGGTAGGATGCTGTGATGTCGGGCTCATCGCTCTTCGGTCGCCTCGAGCGGGCAGCGGATCCGAGCTCGTCGGGGCGCTCGGTCTACCGCGCTCAGGACCTCGAGTCAGTCGTGCTCGAGCACCTCGGTAGGCTGCTCAACACGCGCGCGCAGAGCTCGCCGACAGTGCCGGACTACGGCGTCGCCGAGGTCTCGGAGCTCTTGCACGAGTTCCCCGACGCGAACGGCGTCATGCAGCGGACACTCAAGCAAACGGTCGCAAAGTTCGAGCCGCGCCTGAAGAACGTCCAGGTGCGCATGGTCGAGGACGCCGAAGGCAAGGACGCGCTGCGCGTTCATTTCGAGATCACGGGTCAGCTCGTGTTCCCGAACGGCAATCGCCAGGCGCTGCGCGTGACGACCAGCATCGATCCCAGCGGCTCCGTCGAGCTCGGCTAGCGCGGTTCACGCCGCCTGGCCTGTGGGCGAAGACGGCTGTGGCGCCGCCACGATGCGCGGCGATTGACCCTTTCGGTGCCGGCGCGACTACCGTGCCCAGCCATGGCAAGGCGGCACAAGGCGAGGCGGAGGCCCGCGGCCGAGCGTGTTCACGTCCCTACGCCGGGAGCGTCGCCAGGCGTCGTCAGCTCGCCGCCGGGGGCGCAGGCGCCGGACGTGCGCGTGGCGTACTACGGGGAGACAGAGCTCGTCGAGGAGCGCGTCGACAACCTCGCTGAGCTCGTGGCGCTGCGAGGCCGGCGCCCCGTCTTGTGGATCGACGTCGATGGCCTCGGTGACGCGGCGCTCATCGAGGGGCTCGGCGAGGCGTTCGGTCTGCACCAGCTCACGATGGAGGACGTGACGCACGTCCACCAGCGCGCCAAGGTCGAGTTCTTCCCGAACTACGTGTTCATCGTCGTGCGCATGATCCACACGCATGAGCCGCTCGAGCTGGAGCAGCTCAGCATCGCCATCGGCAGCGACTTCGTGCTGACGTTCCAGGAGGGAAAGCCCGGCGACTGCCTCGATCCGGTGCGCGAGCGACTGCGTAGAACCGGCGGGCGCCTGCGACGCTCGGGCCCCGACTACCTCGCTTACGCCATCGTCGACGCCGTCGTGGACCACTACTTCCCGGTGATGAACCACTTCGCCGAGCGGCTCGACAACCTCGAGGACGAGGTGCTCGGCGCACCGTACCTCGAGGTCATCTGGCAGATCCACGGCATCAAGGGCGATCTGTTGAACCTCCACCGCGCCGCCTTGCCGCACCGGGATTTGGTCGCGTCGCTCATCCGCGATGCAAGCCCACTCGTGCGCGAGGAGGCGCGCCTTCACCTGCGCGACGTCGGCGACCACGTCGGTCAGATCATCGATCTGCTCGCGTGCTACCGCGAGATGGCGCAGGCGCTCATCGAGATCCACCTGAACATCGCCTCGAACCGCATGAACGAGGTGATGCAGGTGTTGACGATCATCGGCTCGATCTTCATCCCGCTCACCTTCGTGGTCGGCGTGTACGGGATGAACTTCGATCCGGACGCGTCGCCCTTCAACATGCCGGAGCTAAGGTGGCGTTACGGCTATCCAGTCACGATGGCCGTCATGGCCTGCGTGGTCGGCGGGATGCTCCTCTATTTCCGACGGCGCGGCTGGCTGAAGCGTCCCCTCGCCTATCGGAAGCCGCCGGAGCGCCGCTGATCGAGCCGCTCATGGCGCCGCTGAGCGAGCCGCTCATGGCGCCGCTGAGCGAGCCGCTCATGGCGCCGCTCATGGAGTCGCTCATGGAGTCGCTAATAGACGAGCATGCTGCGGACGGCGTCGACGATCTCGCCGGCGAAGTCGTCGATGTCCGGTCCATGCACGACCTGGACGAGGAGCACGCGCTCGGACGAGCGCACCAGGATCTCGTGAGCGAACGACTCGAGATCGGGCCTGGCCGGCACGGGAGTCTTCACGAAGTAGCTCCGCCCCTGCGCGTTCGAGGTGCTCGTGGGGATGCGCGACGCCAGGAGCTCCGACCCGTTCTGCTCGACGCTGTCCTCGTAGCGCTTCAAGAGCTCGTCCCAGGTGACCCCAACGGGATCGGTGCGCTCGTAAATGTTGAACACGAACTGGCGCGGCGACTGGTAGGAGATGAAGCGGCGCTCGGGCGTGTAGTCCGCCGTGCGAAGGTACCAGTCGACCGGACGGGAGAAGCGCACGTCCCCCTCGAGGACGGCCACGCCAACGCGCCGAGGAAGGTGCTTGTCCTCGACGCGATCGAGCGGCGGATAGTAGCGCTCCCAGCTGTAGCGCTTGTCGAGCACGCCCTTCTCGTGGAGATAGAAGACCTGATCGCGGTCCGGCGCCGTCGGCGAACCGCCGCAGCCTTGGCCGACCACCGCGACCAGGGCCGCGCTGCCCGCGATCGCCCTCCACTGTCCCGTTGTCGTGCGGAGCTTCACGAACCGCAATCTAGCGATAATGCCGCCACGGGACCAAAACTTCGCCGAAAGTTGGGCCGTACGCGGGGGACCAGCCGAAACTTGCGCCGTAGTATTGAGAGCCGAGACGCTGATGATGACCCGATCGCCCACCAGGTTCGCCTCCCTCGCCGCGTGCGCGATTTTCTCCGCCGCGTGCGGAGGGCTCGACGCCGACGTCTCCTACCCGGACTACCGCCGCTCGGACGTGCAGGCACAGCTCGTCACGCCCGAGAACGCGGAGAGCCCTTGGCTCTTCATGCAGTCGTTTCGTATCAAGGACGACGTGTGCGCCGCCATCGACACGTCCCCCGTCTCTCGCCCGCTCGCACACGACGACCTCGTGCGGTTCTTGAGAGAGCAGAAGAAGGGGCCCGCGGAGCTCAAGGCGCGCGGCAACCTCTTCTGGTTCGACTTTCCGGGCGACGACCCGGACGAAGGCGAGGTCGTGCGGCTCCGGCTCGCGGTCCTCGGCGACGCGAAGGAAGCCGCGAATGAGCTGCACAAGTCACTGCTCGAGCACGGGCCTGGCTGGTGGGGACTGCGGCGCGGCAACCTGAGCGTGCTTGCGCCCAAGGCCGGCTTGACCGAGGCGATGGCGTTCGCGGTCGACAACAAGCTCGTATGCTGGGGCATGTTCGAGATGGCGGGACTCGACGACGTCTACGTCTTCCCGGGCCCGTACATGGAGCTCTGAGCTTGCCAGTATCGTTCGCCGCTGGTTCAACAGGTAGTGCTTCAAGGCCGCCGCTCGGCGTTCTTCCAGACTCCAGCCAATTCGCGCGCCCTTCGCGCCTGAGATAGGACAAGACTCCCATGATTCGCCGCGCGCTCGCCTGCGTCTCGCTGTTCGCCACATTTGCGTCGGCCGTGGCATTGCCGGCTTGCGACGCGCCCACGCTGCCGCAGGACATGTGCAGTTGGCTCAAAGACGAGAACAATTGCTGGCAGCGATTCGCCGGCGATGTCGCTTGTGCCGGCTCACAGAACGGCAATTGCGGTACGACGACGGCGTGCGGCGGCGTGCCCGTCGAAGCCGGCGTCAGCTCGCCGACTACGGGGACGTTTGCCGAGCGCGACAAACTCGATATCTGTGCACGCAGCGCAGGCGGGCAGATCCTGTTCGATCCGCCGCTCGATGCGAGCAAGTTCCCCCTGACTGCGGTTACCTTCAAGCTGCTCGACCCGGCGGGCGCCCCGTGTGCAGAAGGCAGCTACGCGGGCTCGGAGACGTTCTCGCTCAAGTTCGAAGCCCATCCCGAGGGCAATCCATTGATCTTGGGGGGAACGTTCGGCATCGCCAAGACGGAGGGGACGGTCGCGACCTTCGATGTGTCATGTCCCGGCGGCGCCGAGCAATACCATTTCAATGGCTACTTCCTCGACAAGTGCCTTGACCAGTCGGTCATCACGCCAGAGGCGGAGTTGGCATTTCCGTCGGCCATCCTCGAGTCGAGCCCCGGTGCGCCGGAGTATGACGTCGGCGGCGAGACCGTGGCGGCAAGAGACGGCTTCGTTCGCCTTCGCGTCACGTTTCCAGTGGGCGAAGTCGAGTATTTCAACTGCCGCGTTCCGGCGCCGCTACCGCTTTGCGCCAATAGCGTAAAGGATGCTGGGGAGGCGAGCACCGACTGCGGTGGGATCTGCGCCAAGAAGGGGCTCCTCTGCCCCACCGAGAGCCCGTGCGTCGTGGACTTTGACTGCGCGAGCGGGCAGTGCGCAGCGGTCAATGGCATCAGGCGATGCACGGCGTGCGCGGACGGGCTCACGGCCTGCGGCGGCGCGTGCGTCGATGCGGCCACGGACGAGGCGAACTGCGGCTCCTGCGGGACAACCTGCGGCGGAACGAACACCTGCTGCACCGGGGCATGCGTCGACACGAACATGGACATAGCGAACTGCGGCGCGTGCGGGACAACCTGCGCAGCGACCTGCGCGAGCGGCGTCTGCACGTAGGGAGCGTCGTCAAACCGTTGAAGCGGGGGCTCCGCGGAGTGGTAGGCTTCGGCGCCCAATGAAGCCCTGCCCGAACTGCCAATGGATGCTCAAGGACACCGACATGCGGTGTTCGATGTGCGGTCATTCGCTGGGGGGAGCACCGCCGCCGCCGCCGGAACCGGCGCCGCGGGCATCCCCGGTCGGTGGGGGTTATATGCCGGGCGCTCCGGCTGGCGGGTTTTCGGCGGCGCCCGCGTATCCTGCTGCACCGCCGCCAGTGGGCGGGCTCGGAGGCCCCGCCGCGGTTGCCTATGCGCCGCCGCCCCCGATAAGTGGCGGCAGCCCCGCGGTAGGCGGATACCCGCCCGCCCCAACGCCAATCGCCAGCGTGCCTCAAGCTGTGCCCCAGGGTGGGGGGTTCTCGCGAGGCGGCGCCGCGGGCGCTTCACCATGGGCGTCCGCTGCGCCGGCACCGACGGCCGCCCCGGCTGGGCACGCCGCACCGAGTCCGCTGGCGGAACACGTCAGCGCTCCGGGGATGCCCCCGGTACCGCAGCGCTCCGGGTTCGCGAACGCAGCGCCAAGCCCGCCAGGTCCGCCGCCCTTCCGCGGCGCTCCTCAGATGCAGCCGGGCCCTAGCTACGCCCCCGCCGTTGGCGCGCCTGCCCTGCCGGCGCTCATCTCGCCGGGCGGGATGATGGCTCCGCAGGGCTCGTTCGTGGCACCGGCGATGCAGCCCCCGGCGATGCACCAGCCGCCGATGCACCAGCAGGCGATGCCGCCAGCGGTGCGCCAGCCGCCGATGCAGCAGCAGGCGATGCCGCCAGCGATGCACCAGCCGCCGATGCAGCAGCAGGCGATGCCGCCAGCGATGCACCAGCCGCCGATGCACCAGCCGCCGATGCAGCAGCAGGCGATGCCGCCAGCGATGCCGCCAGCGATGCACCAGCCGCCGACGCACCAGCCGCCGATGCACCAGCCGCGCGCTCCGGCACCGTTCCTACCGACCGGAACGATGGATCACTCGGGTGGGCCACAGCCCATCCCGATGGTGGACGGCAATTCCCCCATTCTGATTGGATTTCTGGTCACGTTTCAGAACGATCCCGCGGGAAAATTCTGGCCGCTCCGCAGCGGGCGGGTGACCCTCGGTCGCAGCGGCGCCGAGCCCGCGGCCGACATCGCGATCGCGGACGCGAGCGCATCCGGGCGGCACGCCGTCATCGTCGCTGACCCAGCCACCGGGCAGGCGTTCATCGCCGACACCGGCTCACGCAACGGCACCTTCATCAACGAGCAGAAGCTCGCGCCGAATGTGCAGCGTCAGCTCGCGGACGACGATCGCATCCGCTTCGGCAGCATGACCCTCGTGGTCAAGCTCCTCGCGTCCTAGCTTCAGTTCGCGACCGCCTCGGGGCTCTTTTCTGCGCCGTCGCTCTTCTTCTCGATCGGCTTCGGCATCGACTCGAGCGCTGCCTCGAGCACCTGGTCCATGCGCGCCACGAAGATGAACTCGAGCGACTCGAGGATCTCCTTCGGCACCTCTTCAAGATCCACGCGGTTGCGCTCGGGCAAGACGATGCGCTTGATGCCCGCGCGGTGCGCCGCGAGCACCTTGCTCTTGATGCCGCCCACCGGCAGCACCTTGCCGCGCAGCGTGGCCTCACCCGTCATCGCCAGGTCGCTCTTCACGCGACGCCCCGACAACAACGACAC
>SYFR01000157.1 GCA_005800325.1 Myxococcales bacterium
ACGCCGCCGGCGCCACGATCGACGAGCGCGAAGCCGACGCCACCGCGCGCGCCGAGCGACAGCAAGAGCATGGAGCTCGAGCCGAAGTTATGGGGCACGAGCGAGAGCGGCCCGCCGGTAGAGAAGCCAAGCCCGCCGCCGCAACAGCAGCGCGACGGCGGCGATTTCTCGGGCAACAAGGCGCCGTCCAAGATGAAGAAGATGAAATGAAGCGCGCGGTCGCGGCACCGAGCCCTCGACTTTCCCTCTTGCGCTGCGGTGCCGCGCACGGCGGTGCCGCGCTCTTCGGTACCGCGCTCTTCGGTACCGCGCTCCTCGGTACCGCGCTTGGCGGTGCCACGCTCGGCGCCTGCGCCGGCCCGCGGTCGGGCGAGGCTCCTCGGAGCGCCGGCGGCGTGAACCTCGGCGGCGCGGGGCGCGAGGGCGTGCGCGGAACGGAGCACGCAAAGGCGGCGCAGAGCTCGGGCACGGCGCTCGAGCGCTATTTCCCGCTCGTCGCGCGCAACGTGTATCAATACGACGTCGAGGGCGGCGACGGCGCGAGCGGCACGATGACCGTGCGCGCCGGCCGCAGCGACGCGACGCACGGCGAGCTTCACGTTCCGAGCGGCGTGCGGTCGTTCGAATACCGGGAGGACCGCGTCGTCGTCGCGACGGCGAGCGGAGTGTCGGCGACGGTGCTGGCGCTGCCGATCGCCGTCGGCAGCGAGTGGCGTGGCGAGCACGGGCGCGTCGTCGTCCGCGCGGTCGAGCTCTCGGTCGAGCTCCCCGCGGGCAGCCAAGCCGGCTGCATCGAGACGCTCGAGTCGCGCGGCGGGGACGTGCCCATCGCCATCGCGACGACCTATTGTCCGGGAGTCGGCATGGTGCGGCTCGAGGCGACGAGCGGCGAGCGGACCGAGCGCATCACGCTGCGGAGCTACGGTCCGCCCGTCGAGCTCGGTCCCGACGGCCTCAGCGTGACGCGCGAGCGGGAGGAGTGACGGGAGCGCGACGACTCGCGCCGGCGTCGTTGATCGCGCCGCGTGGCCGACTCGCGACCATGATAGAGATGACGACGATGCGCTCGGCTCCGAACAGCCGCTGGTGGGGGCTCGCCTTCTTCGCCGTCCCAGCATGCGCGCAGGTCCTCGCGCTCGACGAGTTCGCCGCGCTCGATGAGCTCGGCGAACCGGCGCCTGGTTGTGAGACCGTGGAGGATTGCGCCGCAGAGGTGCCCTTGTGCTTCGAGGCCACCTGCGACGACGGCAGCTGCGGCCGCATCGCGAGCACGCGCGGGGCAGAGTGCGACGACGGACGCGCCTGCGACGGAGCGGGCCAATGCCTCACGGCGCTCGGCGAAAAGTGCGATGCCGCGAGCGAGTGCCTCACGCCGAGCTGCGTCGACGGCGTGTGCTGCGATGCGCCATCTTGCGACGCCTGCTCCCAATGCGGCGGATCTGTGTGCGAGCCCCGCGCGGCCGGGAGCAAGCCCGACGACTGCAGCGGCGCCTGCGACGGCGACGGCGGCTGCGCTGTCGGAGGCCTCTCTTATGGCAAGATCTTCGGCGCGGCGGGGGATCAGCTATTTTTCGACCTCGCGCTGCTTCCCGACGGCGGTGCAGCGGCCGTCGGCATCTACTACGGGGCGCTCACTCTTGCTGGCAAACCGCTGCTTGAGGATGCCGCGGGCAACGTGCTCGTCGTGAAGCTCGACAAGGACGGCGAGGTCGAGTGGGCCTTTGGCGGTGGCAATCCTGTCTTGGATGACCGCGCGCACGGCGTGGCGGTCGCGAGCGATGGCACCATCGCGGTCGTTGGGACCACGACCGTGAATGGGTTGCCCAGTGGATTTCTCCGCACGTTCGCTCCGGATGGTGGCATGACGACCGACGCGGTCGGGCTTGCCGGCGTCCGCGACGCATACGATGTCGCGTGCGTCGGAGAAGACGTCCTGGTGAGCGGTTCCACCTCTTTGGGGCTGCCGTTCGTCACACGGTACACGCGTGCTGGGGTAGCCGTGAAGACGGCGGCCCTCGTGACCGACATCACCACCAATGGCAACGTGCGGCGGCTGAAGCTCGCGTCCGATGGCGGTGTGCTCCTCGCCGGCTCAGTGAGAGGGTTTCTTGCGATTGGCGACAATATGAACGCTACTGACCAGGACGCCTTCGTCGCGAAGCTCGACGCAGACCTCACCGGGCAGTGGCTCGTGCCCATTGCTTCGACCAGCGCAGACGCAGCGATCGACGTGGCCGAAGCGTCGAATGGCGACGTCGTAGTTGGCGGCCAGTACGCCGGCGACGTCCCCGCTCCCTTCAATCTCAAAGCCGGCACTTTTCCCAGCGGCTTCATCGTTCGCCTCTCTCCCAAGCAGCAGGTTTCACATGCCGTCGGGTTTGCGGGCACCGGCACGAGCTGGGTACACGGCGTCGACGTCGACGCGCACGGGAACATGATCGCGCTGGGCTATTTCAACGGCGAAGTGCCAGTTGGCGGTACCACACTGAAAGCGAGCGATCCTCCGAGCGGCGGCCCCCCATATGATGGGTTCGTGGCGAAGTCCTCGGCGAGCCCCATCCCCTTGGAGGACGCCCCCTTGTGGAGCCATGCGTTCGGTACCGCCGGTATTGACTATGTTTACGGTCTGGCCGTCGAGCCGGACTCGCTCGCGGTGCGGTTCGTCGGGACCGCCAGCACCGCCGCCGCCATCGCCGGCGTGAGCTTCACCGGCACCGATCCGGACCGCGGCGCCCTCATCGCCCGGCTCGCGCCGTAGCGCGCGGCCCAGTCGAGCACACGACGTGCTCGTAGCTCGGCGCTTGCGCGGGATCATCGGCCTCGGCGCGGCCCCGGGGACGCCATTTTCGGCGGCCCCCAGAAAACGGGGGACAAGGGCTCCGTTCTTGTGTGGAATCGTTGCGAAGCGGCCCAGCGCCGCGCCGCTCTGGGAGATCGCCACATGAAGACGAATCGCGACTGGTTGGTTCTTGCCGCCTGGCTTCCGCTTGCAACGCTCGTGTTCGGCTGTGCCGAAGAGCGCGAGCCCATCAACCGCGTGCAGGCGAACGCGCTGGCGAAGAGCTTCTACGTCGGCGAGGTCGGCAATCCCTCGGACGATCCCGAGTTCTACACGGCGGCGACGGTCATCGACGTGCCCTACGGCGCCGATCAGGGCTCGGTGTTCCCCGGGCTCGTCGGCAGCCTCTTTCGCATCAAGTGGGAGGTCACGGAGGACTACCTCAACGCGCGTCTCACCTACGAGAACATCGACGGCGTCGACGGGCACGGCGCGCGCAAGACGAACAACGGCAAGGTCATCGCCTCGTACTCGATCGTCGGGCACTTCGACATTCGCCACGGGTACAACCCCTCGACCGGCGAAGAGAACAACGTCATCGAGGAGAACACGAGCGATCGGCCCTGGTACGAGCGGGAGTATTTTCGCGTCGACTGGTCGACGAACCACATCGCCACCTCGCAGCTCTGGGATCCGCTGTCGGACGACGGCTTCGACGTCGAGCCGCTCGCTTACTACATCAGCGAGCCGAGCCACCCCGACGCGCCGCACTTCGAGGTGCCCGAGGGGTACTTCGACGTCACGAACAAGGTCTACCTGAAGCCGAAGACGCTCGACCTCGGCGGCGGCCCCGTGCCGGCGTGCTTCTACTACGGCCACGTCGTGGCGGGCGCGACCTACCCGTGGGGCAACTGCGAGAACAGCGAGATCACCGTGCGCTACTCCTACAAGCGCATCGCCCAAGAAGGCCAGCCCGGCTTCAGCGACTACGAGCCGATCGACTGGGACGGCTCGCGCATGAACGCCTTCGGCGTGTTCACCCGAGAGCGCCTCGGCTGGGATCGCTCCTATGGCATCGTCGACGAAAAATGGCGCCGCTTCGCGCAGCGCTACAACATCTGGTCGAAGAGCCACACGGAGCGCGCGTGTGCGCTGCCCGAGACGACCGCGACCGGCTGCGATCCGAACCGCGACACGGGTGACTTGAACTGCGACGGGCAGCCCGATCCGATCCCGGGCGCGGAGGGCACGGTCTACGGACCAAACGGCACCGACGACGAGTGCGAGGATGGCGAGAGCTGGGGCAGCAAATGCGACGCCCTGGTCGGCAAATGCACGGTGCCGTACAGCAAGCGCGCCACGCGACCGGTGCCCTGGTACTACACGCTGAGCGCCGGCGATCAGCCCATCTTCGAGGCCACGGAGTTCGCGACGTGGCAGTGGGACGCCGCGATGCGCCTCGCGGTGCAGTCCGCGCGCTACGCCGAGTGCGTGCGCACGGGCACGGCCTCGCTCGTCGGCACGGCGCACGCTGCCAAGTTCGTCGACTCGAGCATGTCGACGTTCGACGCGGTGCGCGACGTGTGCGCCGGCGTCTACCCGATCGACCAGTCGTACGACGACGCCGAGCTCGATCGCGTGCGCGACGTGAACATGTGCGTCGGGCTCGGCGGCTCTCGTGCCGAGTGCACCCAAGGGCTCGCGCCCGAGGCCGTCGGCGCGATGGAGCCCATGGTGGTCCTGTGCAACAACCCCGTGGCGAAAGGCGACCACCCCGCTTGCGGCAAGGTCGATCTGGTCGCGCGCCCCGGCGACATCCGTTACCACCAGGTCAACGTCTGGCCGACACGCCAGTCTTCGTCGCCGTGGGGCTACGGTCCGTCGCTCTCCGATCCGCTCTCGGGCGAGATCGTCTCCGCCGTCATCAACGTCTACAACGCGGTCACCGACGCGGCGGCGCAGGGCTACCTCGACCAGATCCGCTGGATGAACGGCGAGCTCGACGCCGGAGACATCACGAGCGGAAAGCACGTCCACGACTGGGTCCAGGCGACCGAGTACTCGAAGGCTCAAATGGGCCCGCTCATGTCGCGCGAGGACCTGGCCAATCGCCTGCGGGGCCTCGCCGGCTCTGACGCCGCGAGCGTCGATGCGGCGAAGCTCGATCCCACGCTCGTCGACAAGTTCGCCAAGATGGCGCGCGACCTCGACCGCGAGGTGCTCCCGCCCGGCGTCATCCCCGAGGACCGCTCGGTGTTCGAGCAGCGCATCGCGCAGGCGAAAGAGTCCGGCGTCGAGGCCGAGCTGATGAACCCGATGTGGCTGCAAATGGCGGGCGTCGACCCCGACCTTGCCGGGGACGTGCAGCTCGACATGGCCTCTCCGCTGCGCGGCATGAGCTCGCGCCAGCTCTTGAAGGCGTACGACGACGCCCAGGCGCGCCTCGCCGAGCGCGGACAATGCATCCTTGGCGCGCCCGAGCCGACAGGGATCCCCGCCGTCGCCAAGATGATGGCGGCGAAGTTTCCGTTCGATCCGGCGGCCGGCGCGATTGCCAATCAGGACCGCCTCAGCCGGATGTGGGACTACCTGCGGTTCAAGATGCACTACACGGTCATCTTGCACGAGATGGGGCACACGATCGGCCTGCGCCACAACTTCGTGAGCTCGTACGACAAGTACAACTACAAGACCCAGTATTGGCAGTTACGGACCGACAGCGGCAAGGTGAAGAAGATCTGCGATGGCCCGCAGTCGGACGGCGCAGATTGCATCGGTCCTCGCTACTACGATCCGCTGACCGAGGACGAGGTCGACAACTCGGTCTGGACCTGGATGAACACGACCGTGATGGACTACGCGGGTGACCTCACCCAGGACATGCTCGGCCTCGGCGTCTACGACCTCGCGGCGGCCCGCATGTTCTACGGCGACGTCGTCGACGTGCGCTCCGACATTGCGCTGCCTCCGAACGGCGCCGCGGCCTCCACCGAGGACGAGCGGCGCGCCGAAGCGGTCGAGAGCATGGTGGATTACCCCGGCTACCTGTTCGGGCAGATCGTCAATTGCCCGCAGGGCGCCGGCAAGTGCTCGCTCTCGGCGAGCAACGGCCTGATTGGCCACTATTCGTTCTACAACGAGGCCTTCAAGCTGGTGCAGCCCGAGCGCTGCGTACCCGTGACGCCCGAGGCGCCGTCGTGGTGGGACGACGCGAAGTGGGGGGCCTGGGACGCGGTCTGGGACGGCCAGATCGTTCACAACGAGCGCTGCACTCGCCCGGAGATCGATTTCGTCGAGTGGGACGAGATGGTGCCCGACAACATCGTCGTCGACTTCGACGACGCCGACTACTTCACTCCCCGCCGGGCGAGCGACCCCCTCGGCCGGCCGCGCGTCCCGTACGGCTTCCTCACGGACAATCAGGCGGACGGCTGGACGCCCTCGGCCTATCGGCACGACAACGGCGCCGACATGTACGAAGAGCTCGTCTTTCACTCGAACCTCTACGAAAATCGGCACATCTTCGACAATTTCCGGAACGGTCGCGTCAACTTCACGGTCTACGGGGCCTACCAGCGGGCGCTTGGGCGCTACCACGTGAAGGTTCAAAACCTCACGCAGGGCTTCGCGTACGCGGTGGACTACATCTTGCGGGAGTTCGCGAAGAACGTTGGCGTGCCGTTCGCCGACGTGGTCGCCGCGAACACCGGCGAGGGGAGCTTTCTCTACGATCATGCCGTCGCCGCCGCGATCGGCTTCGACCACTTCACGCGCGTGATGACCCGCCCGCACCGCGGTCCCCACTTCTGCGAGGGGCAGCTCTTCTGCGATCCGAAGGGCAACCGCGTCTTGCGGCCAGCGGAGGACGAGATCGGCGGCATTCCGCAAGGCAACGTGCTCGCGGGCAATATCCCCAACGGCAACATGATCGCCGGCGATTCGGTCGCGTACGGCGGCCGCCCGATCAACAACGACTTTCAGTATGCCCACGGCCACTGGACGTTCAATTATCTGAACCAGGCGGGCTCGTACTACGAGAAGACGTTCGCCGTGCAGTCGATGCTCGAGGCGTCGTACGGGGCCATCAACTTCTTCCGCTTCGACGGGCTCGACGCGCGCTTCCGACACGTCAACTACGGCGATCTGTTCCCCGAGGGCATGCGCCGCTTTCTCGGCGTGGCGCTCACCGAGGATGCCCAGTTGCTGGGCGCGCGCGTGACCTCGACGGCGCAGGGGCTGCCGAAATTCGCCGAGCTCGAGGACGCTCCCGGCGGCGCGAAGTACCCGGCCGATCCGATGGCGTGGGTGTCCTTCGTTCCCGACAGCGGACCGGTCGCGTGCGCGCCGGTCGACGGCGTGCTCTCGTGCGTCGACACGCTCGGCTCGCCGATTGGCAATCAGGCGGGCGCGGAGGATAAGGCCTGGTTCGTAGATCCGCAGCTCGGCTACGAGGTGCAGAAGTTCATCGTGTTCTGGTACTTCGTGTACCAGCCGGCGAGCGAGATGCTCGACTGGGTCGACCTGCTGCGGGTGTACCGGCTCGGCACCGACACCGACCCGGCCTATCTCCCCGGGCAGCGCATCGAGTGGGTCGATCCCGAGAGCGGGCTTCGCTACATCGCCAAGCGGTTCGGCGACGAGACCATCTTCGGCAAGGTGTGCGACAAGGGGATCGCGGCCAAGATGATCCACTGGGCCAACGAGCTCACCCAAGAGGTCTACGAGCTCGACAAGAACGAGCCGTTCGATCCGGAGACGGGGGCCGCCAACGTCGTGTTCGAGAACGATCTCCCCAAGGTGAAGGGCGGCAGCAAGGATGACAACCCGAAGTGGCAGCAGCTGAGGCGCTACCGCGGGCTCATCGACTTCACGCGCGATACTGCGGCCAAGCTCGGCTTCCCCGAGCCTGCATTGCAGATCATCTCGCCGTGAGGCGCGCATGCCGCGGGGGCCGGTGCCGCTGCCGGTTCTCGCGGCGCCGGTCGGGCGAGCGAGAGCGCGTGGCGTCTCCGCGCCCGCCCGTGTCTGGCGGCTATGCGTCCGCGCTGCCGAACACGTCGACGAGGCGGTAGGGCGCGCAGTCGAAGTGAAAGTGGTTGTGGTGCCCGGGATACGACGGGCCGAGGACGACGCGGAAGAGGTCAGGCCGGGCGATGACTCTCCGCGCGAGGTCGCGCAAGAAGGCCGACTCGGGGGAGCGCCTCGCGTCGAGCTTGAAGTGACGATCGAGGCGCACCGCGAAGGCGCCCAGGTGGCGGCGATCGAGCTTCGGCGAGGTGGTGCCCGCCGCGTCCGCGCTCGGCGGTAGAGGCGCGAAGTCGAAGCCCGCGACGTCGATGGCGTTGCCGAGGCCGTGCTCACTCACGAGCTCGGGGTAGCCGCCGATCCGCCGGCAGTTGAAGGTGCCGAGCTGCACGAGCTTCGTGGGCTTGCGACCGAAGTGGCTCACTGCAACCTCGGCCGCGAGCGCCTCGAAGGCGACGAGGCGGAGGCGAAACGCGGGGTGGACGACCGCGGCGCCGTCGTAGCGGATGGCCGCGCCGCGGTGGGTCACGAGGTCGACCTTGGGGCACACGAGCTCACCGTGGCGCGGCACGCTGCGGCTCACCTCGTCGAGCTCGTAGGCGTCTTCGTCGCTCGGCGGCGCCCCATGCGCCTCTTTTGGGACGACGGCGCAAGCGGCGAGGGCGAGCAGCGTGCGGCGGCGCATCACGCAAGCATGGCCGGGAGCGCGCCGCGAAGCCTAGCGTCGAGCACGGTCTTGGTGGGGCGGTGAGCCTTGCCCGTGCTGCTGGCGGCTACGGCTCGACGTGGCTCGCGGCGAACATGTCGGCGGCGGCAGTCTTCATGCGGCCCGCGTTGATTCCAGTAAAGAGCGAGTGGCGCACGAGCGGCCTATTGGCGAGCGACGCGTCGAGCTTGGCGCCGTCCTTCTCGATGCGGTAGCCCACGTCGGCGATGCCGGTGCCGGGCTTGGTCGACACGAGCACGACGTCGTAGCCCTTCTCGGTGTTCGTGTCGTAGTAGGTCCACGCCACGCCGTTGCGCTGGAAGTAGGCAAACTCGGCATCGAACTTTCCGTCGCGGAGGGTCTTCGGGATGTTGAGTTTTTCGCGCGGTGCGAAGAGGCCGCTGTTGGCGTCGAGGTCGACGAGGTACCCGTCGGAGCCCTGCCCGTAGACGGCGATCACGGTCTTTGCGGGCATGCCCTTCACGACGATGAAGTCGAAGCCCGCGCCGCGGTGATCGTCGACGGGGTGCGGGAAGGTGCCGATCCCTTCGTCGGCGGCGGAGATGATCGGGAGCAGACCATTGGGGATCATCGAGCGGATGGTGTCCCGCTGATGCGTCCCGGTGAGGAGCGTCGGGCGCACGAGCTTGCGGCCGACGTGCTCTGGGGCCGCGGTCTGCGCGCCGGCGGCGTCGAGCTTCCACGCCTCGAGCGCGACGTAGACGCGTGAGCCGGGCGCATGGAGCGCGAGATCGAAGCGGCGATCGTCGTCGGTGTCGTAGAAGGCCCAGAGGTGCTGGCCCCGCGTCACGAGCGTGATCTCGGGATCGAGCGCGCCGGCCTTGAGCTTGTCGAGGCCGAAGAAAATGCTGCCGCCCTCGACCGTGACGTTCTGATCGCCGTCGATGAGCAAGCGGCTCGAGAACGGGCTCGAGACGTCGGCGGCGTCGAAGCGCCCGTCGGCGTTGAGGTCCTTCGCGACGGCCGAGCCGACGCGCCCGATGGCCTCGGGGAGCGCCGCGGTCTGCGTCTCGGGGGCGTCGGTGAAGTGCGGCGGGAATGCGGCGCGAGCGACCGCGGCGAAGCGCGCGTGCATCGCCGGATTGGCCATCAGCGCGGGGCGAAAGTCCGGCTCGCCCGCGTGCTCGCCCTTGCGGGTGAGGCGCCCCTCGGCGTCGATGTCGTAGCCGATCTCCGTGCGGCCGCTCATGCCCTCGTCGAGCATGAGCTTGTCCATGCGCCCGTCGTCGTCGCTGTCGTAAAAGACGAGGAGCTCGTCCTCGAGCTGCAGGTAGATCGCCTCGGCGTCAAAATCGCGCTTCTGGAAGACCTCGGCGAGGTCGGGCAGCTCGGCCTTGCCCGCGAAGCTGTTCTGATCGGCGTCGATGAACGCCGCGGCGCTCTGCGATGGGCAAAACGCGCAGGCCTTGCGGCCTCGCATCAGGAGCACGTCGACGCGCCCGTCGAGATCGGCGTCCTCCCACGCGAGCTCTGCGCCGCCCTCTTGCCACGCGTCAGGAACGAGCGGGATCGGCGCGGTCGGGCGCTTCTCGAGGAAGCCGCGCAGCTCGTCGAGGTGGACGTGAAAGCTCAAGTTGCCGCCGGTCTTGAAGTCGCGGCGCGTGAAGACGTTGAGGCCGATGAGCTCGCCCTGGCTGTTGACGAGCGGGCCGCCGCTGTCGCCCGGGAGGATGTTGCACGTCGACTGAATGACCATGCCAAGGCTCGCTTGGTCGAGCTGGCGCTGAAAGTCGGTGCGCGCCGTCTTGCCCGCGTCGGTCTCGTCGAAGCTCGCGAGCATGGCGAGCTGCTCGGAGAGCTTGCCGAGCGCCGACACCTCGCCGCTCTTGAGGGCCCACAGCATGCCGGCGCCCGCGTGGCCGAGCGCGACGACGGCGTCTCCTGGCGTGGGCTTCGTCGCCGAGACGTTGATGCTGGGCAGGTCAGCGGGCGGCTCGTCGAGCTTGAGCAGGGCAATGTCGCGGAGCTTGTCGGCCTTGTACACGGTGGCCGCGTACTCCTTCTCGGTCCGCTCCATCGCGCCCCGCTCCTTCGACATCGAGCCGAGCAGCACCGTGGCCTTCGGCACGAAGTCCTCGCGCTTGCCAGCATCGATGACGTGGTGGTTCGTGAGCACCCAGCCCTTCGAGTCGATGATGATGCCGCTCCCGAGGCCGCCCCCGACGCGCACGATCACGGTCGCGGGCGCGACCACTTTGTAAATCTCCGCGGATGTCTTTGGCACTTCCGCGCTCTGGGCATGCGTGTCGAGCGTGTCGGCGGCGATGGCGGTGCGCTCGCGGCGATCGAGGAGCTTGAGGCTCCCGACCCGCTTGCTCCCTTTCTTCAGGGCGTCCCCGGCGAGCGGTGCGTCGGGCTCAGCGGACGCCGATGCGGTGGCGGCTGTGGTGAGCGTGGGCGTGATCGGCGCCGGCGCCGAGCCACAGGCCAAGAGGAACCAGGCGCCTGCGGTGAGGATGAGTCGCTGCATTACCGTGCCTCCATGCGAGAGCGGTCACGGTAACATGCCTGCCGCACATGAAAGACGGCGAAGCGGCAGTGGCGCCTGGCGGTGGGAGTTCGCCGCAGCGGCGCGACGAGGGCCGGCGCACAGGAGACTTTGGTCAAGGCGAGCACTGTGACCTTCGCGGCGAGCTCTGTGACCTTCGCGGCGAGCGCTTGCGAGCGGTCGCGCGCGAGACCCGGGAGCTCTGGGGAGACGGGCGCTCGGAGGACGACTACTTTGCTTATCTCGAGGCACAGCGGGAGCGCGGAGGCGGGCGCGTCGTGCACCTCGGGCTCATGGAGGGCGGCCGTGCGCTCGCGTCGCTCAAGCGCTATTCGTTGAGGCTCGCGTCGAACCGCGGGAGCGTGCGGGGGCTCGGGCTCGGCGCGGTCTTCACTTCGCCCGCCGTGCGTCGACGAGGGCTCGCCGAGCGGCTCATCTCGCGCGTTCTCGACGAGGCGCAGAGGTCGGGAGCCGCGTGCGCCGTGCTCTTCTCCGACATCGAGCCCGACTACTACGAGCGGCTCGGATTTCGGCGCCAGGAGTCTACGACCTGGTCCGCGAGCACGGCTGACTTGCCGGGCGAAGGCGCGCTCGCCCTGCGCGTGCCAGCGAGCGACGACGAGCTCGTGGGGGTGCACCAGCGCTGCATGCTGAGGAGCCCCGTATTTCGTCCTTGGCGCGATGGGGAGGCGCAGCGGTTCGGCGAGTGGAAGAACGGTCCCTATGCGGCGCGGCTGCTCTTCGAGGGCGAGGTGCCTCGCGGCTACGCGCTCGTCGCGCGCGCGGGGGAGACCTTGTGGCTCGGAGACGTCGCGACCGATGGCGTGCCCAGCGCCGTGCTCTTCGCCACCTTGCGGGCGCTCGGGCGGCAGGCGTCGGCGCAGCGGGTCGCGGGGTGGCTCTACGCGGACGACGTGGCGGGCGGTCCGTTCGTCGCTTCGCCGCGCCGTGAGTGCGTGCCGATGGTGCGCTGGCTCGACCCCTCGCTCGGGGACGCGCGCGCGCATTTTGCGCCCATGGATCACTTCTGACTGGGCACTTCCAAGTGGCAACTCTGACTGGGCACTTCCAAGTGGCAATTCTGACTTGGCACTTCCAAGTGGCAACTCTGACTGGGCACCTCCAAGTGGCAACTCTGACTTGGCACTTCCAAGTGGCAACTCTGACTGGGCACCTCCAAGTGGCAACTCTGGTCTGCGCCGCATGAGCGAAGACGCACCGACCGTGCTGCTCGTGGCGCCGGCGACGAGCTATCGCATCGAGGCGTTCGTGCGTGCGGCCGCGCGCATCGGCGTGACGATGGTGATCGCGACGGACGTCCCGGCGGCGTCGGGTAGCTTCGGACTGCCCGTGCACCGCGTCAGCTTCACGGACGCGGAGGCCTCGCTCGCGGCGCTCGGTGCGGTCCGCTTCGACGGCGTCGTCGCCGTGGACGAGCGAAGCGCGTGGCTCGCGGCGAGGTTCGCGGAGGCCGGCGTCGTGCGTGGCGCGTTCCACTCGGCGAGCGGCGTCCTCGCGGCCCGCGACAAACGGAAGATGCGCGCGGCGCTCCTCGCTGCGGGCGTGAGCGTGCCAAGGTTCGCGGTGCTGGCCGCGGGGGCACAGGTCCACGCGCTCGGTGTCGAGCTGCCGGGGGTGGTGAAGCCGTCGATGCTGTCCGGCAGCCAGTGGGTGATCCGCGCCAACGACGCGACGGAGCTCGACCACGCCGCCGCGCGCACGCGTGCCATCCTCGCGCGGCACGACAGCCCGCTCTGCGCCGAGCCGGGGTTCTTCGAGCTCTTGCTCGAGAGCTACGTCGACGGCGAGGAGGTGGCGGTCGAGGGGCTCATGCGCGCGGGCGAGCTCGAGCTCCTCGCGGTGTTCGACAAGCCCGACCCGCTGTGCGGGCCGTACTTCGAGGAGACGCTCTACATCGCGCCGAGCCGCAAATCGCGCGAAGTCGTCGCGAGCGTCGTCGCTACCGCGGTCGCCGCGGCGCGTGCGCTCGGCCTGTGCGACGGTCCGATCCACGCCGAGCTGCGGGTCGGGGAACGCGGGCCGGTCTTGATCGAGATCGCCGCGCGGTCCATCGGCGGGCTCTGCTCGCGCGCGCTCAGCCACCTCGTCGGCTCGCTCGAGGAGCGCCTGCTTCGGGGCGCGGCCGGGCTGCCGCTCGAGCCCCTGCGCCGCGAGCCGCCCGCGATCGGGGTGATGATGATCCCGGTGCCGAGGAGCGGAGTCCTCTGCGCGGTGTCGGGCGTCGAGGAGGCGTGCCGCGTGCCGGGCGTCGACGCCGTCACGATGACCGTGGCCGTCGGGGAGTCGGTGCGCACGCTGCCCGAGGGGAATAGCTATTTCGGGTTCGTCTTCGCGCACGCGAGCGAGCCGGGCGCCGTCGAGCAGGCGCTGCGAGAGGCCCACGCGGCGCTGCGGTTCTCCCTGACGCCGCTCTTGCCACTGGTCAATTGAGGCAGGAGCCCATGGCTCCCTCACCGCGCGGACTCGGCCTCACTGCGCGCAGCGAAATCCGGTGTGCATGAAGCGTAGCTCGGGGCCGTAGCTGTAGCGATTCGAGATGCGAAGACTGTTCACGTCGCTCTCGACCTCGTCGGCCCAGCCTCCGCCCTTCACGACGCGGTAAATGCCAGTCTCGGGGCCGGGCGGATTCTCGTCGGGACTATGGCGATAATAGTCGTCGCCATACCAATCGCTGACCCACTCCCACACGTTGCCGGTCATGTCGAGGGCGCCCGAGCGCGCGCGCCCGGCGGGTTTGGAGCCCACGGGCCAGGTGCCGTCGCGGCCGCAGCCATAGCCGCCCTCGCGCATCACGGTGCGCCCGCAGCCCGGCGGCTCGTTGCCCCACGGGTAGACGCTCGGCACGACGCCGCGCGCCGCCTTTTCCCACTCGGCCTCGGTCGGCAGGCGCTTCTCGAGCGACGCGCAATAGGCGCTCGCCTGGTAGTGGCTGACGCAGTTCATGGGGTGGTCGTCGCGGCCCGAGCGCGGGTAATTGCAATACTCGGACGGCGACGTCGCGAGCACCGTGCTGCTGTTGCTCCCCGCCCCTGGCCCGAGCGACGTGTCCTGGGTGTTCGTGTGGCTGCCGACCTCCTCGGCGTCGCACGCGCCGAGCTCGACGCAGCGGCGGTAGTCGGCGACGGTGATCTCCAGGCGATCGATCGCGAACGCGTCGATGTGGATGGCGGGGCTCGGCGTCTCGTTGGCGTAGCAATTCGGGTCGGCTACGGAGCAGCCGCGCGGAAACGGGCCGCCGGGGACGAGGACCATTCCCGGAGGCGCGACCGCGGGCTCCGGCGCCTCGTCGCGGAGGGGGAGCGGAAGGGCGGTGGCCTCGGGAATGAGCACCTCTGGGATGTCGCTCCCGTGGCCCGCCGTGCCCGGGGGAACGCAGCCGGGGAGGGCGATGAAGAGCGCCAGCGTGCCGCCGTGCCAAAGGTTGCTGTTTGCCATTGGGGGACTGGCCCTGGTCGAGCCTCTAGCCGCGCCCGGTCGAGGCTCTGACCGAGGCCCTAGCCGCGCCCGGTCGAGCATACTCCCTGCGAGTCACAGGAGGCGATCGCGCGGACGAGGCGCTGAGGCGGCTCGGCGCAGCAGAACCACGACTCGCTCAGGCGCGGCACGAAGCGTCGGGTGAGGCTCACGGCGGGGGCGGTGCGGCCCGCTTTCTGGTAGGCGAGCTCGCGGATCGCGAGGAACGTGCCGCCTGCGTCCTCGTCGGCGCGAGCTTCGCAGAGGCGCGCGACTTCGCGATGCAGCGCGTCCATGCGCGGATCGGGGTGCGACCAGCGGTGCCCGAAGTCCTCGAGCACCAGCTCCCCGAGCCAGGGGCGCGACTCGGCGCCCGCGAGCATCGCCGAGCCCGGCGGCACGAGCAGGCGAATCGAGAGCTGCACGGGATCCACCGCGTCGACGAGCTCTTCGCGCGCGATCCAGTCGCACAGCTCGACGTAGTCCTCGAGCGTCGCGAACGGCGTGAACGGCATGAGTGACGGGCGCATGGCGACGCCGGCGTCCTGGCAGATCGCGAGCGCCTCGGCGACGTCCGCGCGCGTATGGCCTTTGTCGAGCCGGCGCAGGACCTCGTCGCTCAGGGACTCGACCGCGGAGATGACGAAGGCGCAGCCAAGGCGCGCGAGCTTCGGCACACTGGCGCGCTCGCGCAGGAGATGCTCGACCTTGATCGTCACGTCGAAGCTGAGCTCGGGGTGGCGCGCGTGCAGCGTCTCGAGGATCGCGAGCCCGTGCTTCGGGCCATTGAAGAAATCGGGATCGCCGAAGGTCAGGTGCTCGGCGCCCTCTCGGACCTGCTGCTCGGCGTCGGCGAGCACGACGTCGCGCGGCACGGCGAAGAACCTGCCTTGATAGACCGGAGTTATCGGGCAGTGGCGGCACGTGTGCAAGCAACCGCGCGTGGCCTCGACGTAGCCGACGCGGCGCGTTTGCCCGGGGCTCGGCCCGAGCAGCTTCGCGTACCGCGCGGGAGGCGCGAGGCGGTCGCGGCGCGGGACCATGAAGGGCAGCTTCCGCAGCGTGGTGGGCGCGACGAGCCCGCCGTCGAGGGATCCGACGTCGGTGACGACGCCCTCGATCGCGAAGGATCGCGGCGGACGGTCCGCGGCGAGTCTCCCGTCGCTTGTCGCGTCGTGCGCGAGCTGGCGCGCGAGCTCGACCAGCGCCACCTCGAACTCGCCGCCGATGACCGAGTCCGCGTGCGCCTCGAGCAGGTAGCGCGCGTTGAGCGAAGCGTAGAGCCCGAACATCGTAAGGTGCGCGGTGGGCGCGACGCGCCGAACGCGGCGAGCGACCTCGACGCCGAGGCGAAGGGCCGTGTGCATCGGCACGCTGATGGCGACGAGCCGCGCGCGCGCGAGCGCCGTGTCGTCGAGCTCGGCGACCGCGGTGTCCACGCCGTCGACGCCGAAACCCGCGGCCTCGAGCTGCGCCCACGGCGAGGCCACGTTGAAGGGCTGCCGGCCAAGCTCGTAGGTGCTGACGAGCAGGACCGCTCCGGGCGCGGCCCAGGCGTCGGGCGCGGCGCTCGTCACTTGCTCTTCTTCGCGACGAAATCCGGCGGAAGCTGCGAGCCCTCGCCCCAGAAATACTTCTCGAGCTCGGTGAGCCACGCCTTCTGTCCCGCCTCCGACATGAGATCGAGCCGGTACTCGTTGACGAGCATCTTCGAGTGCTCGAGCCACATGCGCCACGCCTCTCTCGAGATGTTGTCGTAGATGCGCTGACCGAGCTCGCCCTTGAGCGGCGGCTTCGGAAGGCTCTCCATGGTCTTGCCGAACTTGACGCAGTTCACCATGCGCGCGTCTGGCGCCGGCGGCGGCGCGCTCGCGGCGTGGGTGTGCCCGCAGCTCGTGGCCTTTTCGTTGCCGCCCGGGGTGTCGTCGCTGCTCGTCATCGCCGCCAGCCTAGTGTGGCGAATCACGAGAATCGCCACCTATTTCGACACAGCGCCCATGAGTCAAACTGAGCCTCAACGTGGGCGCGGCGCGCAACCAAAGCCCGGCGTGCGGCGCGCAACGACAGCCCGGCGCGCGGCGCGTGATGGTAGGGTGCCGAGCGAGTAGAGCGGTGCAGGGCGTCGAGGCTCGCAAACACGCACGTGCGACGGCGAAGATCCGCGTCGACTACCATTACAAGAACACGATCGGCGTCGGCCATACGACGGACATCAGTGAAGGCGGGCTTTTCTTGCACTGCGAGCCGGTCCCCGCGGTGGGTACGCGCATCTACCTCAAGATCTGCGTGCCCGACGAGCCGGAGCCGCTGAAGGTCATCGGCCGCGTGATGCGCGTGGTCGAGCGCGGGCCAAGGGAGAGCGGCGCGGGCGTGCACTTCGAGGTGGCCTATTCCCGCATCCGTGGCTCGCTCGGCGAGTTCATGGATGCGTTGCTCGCGGACGAGGGCGGCGAACGCTTGAGCCAGCACGAGGGCTCCATGCGCCGCTCGATGTACGGCGCGGCGGTGCCCCCCGGTCCAGAGCGCGAAGACGACGACGGCCGCGGCGAGGGGACGGGGCGCGTCGTGATGCTGGTCGCGTTGCTCGCGCTCGTCGTCGCGGCGAGCTATGGGCTCGCGACCCTGCTCGGGGGGCGTGGGGTCTAGGGCCTGTCCCCATGTTCGGACCGAGCATGCGAAGCGAATAAGGGCTTCAGGCGCTTACGCGACGAGTGGAGCTTGCTGGTGCAAGTGACCGCGGAGCGGAAGTGCATGAAGTTCTTCGGCGCAAGCAGGCGACGGGAGAAAATGGGGACAGGCCCTAGTAGGGTGCCGGCGTGACTCGCCCCGAGCCGAGCGACTTCGACGCTGGCAGCGTCGCGACGAGCTCGAAGCGCGCCGCGGCGCCGCCGCATGTCTGGGTGACGAGCACCTACTTCGCCGAGGGGTACCCGTACACCATCGTGAACAGCGTCGCCGACGTGCTGTTCAAAGAGCTCGGCGTCTCGCTCGGTGTCATCGGCCTCACGTCGCTCTTTCATCTGCCGTGGAACCTCAAGTTCTTGTGGGGGCCCCTGCTCGACCGCTACGAGACCAAGCGCCGATGGCTCGTCGGCGTCGAGGCGGCGCTCGTCGTCGTGCTGCTCGCGATCGCCGCAGGTGCGGAGAGCCCGAGCTTTTTCGCGATGGTCGCGGGCGCGTTCCTGCTGCTCGCCGTCTTGTCGGCGACGCACGACATCGCCATCGACGGCTACTACCTCGAGGCGCTCGACGAGAAGGCGCAGTCGCGTTTCGTTGGCCTTCGCGCGATGGCCTACAAGGTGTCGAGCCTCGTCGTCCGCGGTCCGCTGTTGGTCTTGGTCGGTGTCCTCGGCTGGACGGTCGGCCTCGCGACGATGGCGCTCGTCATGCTCGCGCTCCTCGGCCTGCACGCGGCGCTCTTGCCGCGCCCCGAGGTGCGCCGTGCCCCGATCGCCGGGCTCGCGCGCTC
>SYFR01000158.1 GCA_005800325.1 Myxococcales bacterium
GCGGCAAGAACATCGCCCCGAAGAACATCGAGAGCGCGCTCAAGGACCATCCGCTGGTCGGCGAGGCCGTCGTCATCGGCGACCGCCGCAAGTTCCTCTCGGCGCTCATCTCGCTCGATCCCGAGGCCACGGCGAAGTTCGCGACCGACCACGGTCTCGCGAATGGCGCGCTCCACGAGGCGCCGGCCGTCCTCGCCGCGGTGCAGAAGCAGATCGATCTCGTGAACCGCGATCTCGCGCGCGTGGAGCAGGTGAAGAAGTTCTCCATCGTGAAGCGCGCCTTCAGCATCGAGGGCGGCGAGCTCACCCCGACCTTGAAGGTGAAGCGCAAGAAGGTGAACGAGCACTACGCCGCCGACATCGAGGCGATGTACGAAGAGTAAGGGCTGATTCGACCCGCGCAGCAGGCCAGCGCTGCTTCGCGCGGCGCTCGGCGGACTGGCCGTCGCGAGCGGGTCGAAGCGAGTGAGCCCGACGCAGGCATACTCTTGCGTATTCCGAGGAGGGCGAGCGCTGATTCGACCCGCGCAGCAGGCCAGTCCGTCGAGCGCAATTCAGGGGGTGACGCGGAGGACCTGGTTGCCAGGCACGTCCGTGAGGACCGTCTCGGTCGCGCCGAGCTCCGGCCAGCGCACGCGAACTTCGTAGGCGCTGACGGCGCCCGGCTCGAGGCCGAAGTGGGCGATGGGCTCGCTCTGCCCGAGAAACGCGGTCTGAATGCCGAGGTGCCGGGTCTGGACCCTGCCACCTTGACGCGTCGTGACGGAGATCTTCGCGCCGATGGCGGGCCGCCCGTCCTTGGTGCGGGCGTCGACGCGCAAGTAGGGTCCGCCGTTTTCGTTGCGATAGAGCACCGGCGCATCGCTCTGGTGCTGCACGAAGATGTCGATGTCGCCGTCGTTGTCGTAGTCGAAGACGAGCAACCCGCGGCCCTGGCGCGTCTCGGTGAGGCCCATCTCGTGCGAGCGCTCCTCCCACACCGTGCCGCGGTTGAACCAGAGGCGCATCGGATCGTGCTCGTACACGGGATACGCGGGAAAGCCGTTCGTCATCACCAGGTCGAGGCGGCTGTCGTTGTCGAGGTCGGCGAACGCGGCGCCCCAGCCCCACCCGCCGTCGAACACGCCGGCCTCTAGCGCGCGATCTTCGAAGAGCCCGCCGCCGAGATTGCGGTAGAGGTGGTTGCCCGTGTCTTCCGTGAGGCAGTGAAACGGCTCGAGGCAGCTCGGGTGCGGCGCGGTCGAGGTGACGAAGAGGTCGATCTTACCGTCGTCGTCGTAGTCGCCGAATGCCAGGCCCATGCCGTTCGACTCGCGCGCGAGCCCCGACGCCTTGGCGCCCTCGCGAAACGTGCCGTCCCGGTTGCTCCAGAACATACGGCTGTGTTGGTAGTCCGCGACGACGGGCAGGTCGGGCCAGTCATCGCCGTCGAGATCGACGAACGCCGACGAGAACGCCCAGGCGTTGCCGTCCGGGTTGATGTCATCGAGCGTGACGCCCGCCTCGGTCGTCTGGTCGTCGAAGTAGCCGGGCGCCTCGAGCCCGAAGTTGCGCAAGAGCCGCGTGTGACCAGGCAGCCCCGGATCGGTCCAGAGCTTCTTGTAGTCCCACTCGTTGGTGTGCAAATCGAGGTAGCCGTCGCGGTCGTAGTCCCCGAAGGTCGGCGTGTAGCCGACGTGGCGATTGACCGTCTCGATGGCGACGCCCCGCGGCCCGCCCTGCTCGGTGAAGTGCCCGGCGCCGTCGTTGATGAGCAGGTAGTAGCGATGGTCGCCGAGCGCGGTCACGTAGAGATCCTCGTCGCCGTCGTTCTCGACGTCGCCGAAAGCGGCGCCGTTGGCGCGCTGCGTGACCTCGACTCCCGCCGCGTCGCTCACGTCGGCGAAGGTGCCGTCGCCCTGGTTCTGGTAGAGGATCGGCGGGGCCCCGAGCCGCGTGACGAACAGATCCATGTCGCCGTCGCCGTCGTAATCGCCGACGGCCGCGCCGCCGCTCTGCATGTCGGGCTCGCAGTAGCCCTGCAGCGTGCAATCCTCGAGCGAGACGACGACCTCGCTCTGCACGAACGACAGGCCCGCAGCGATCGCGACCTCGGTGAAGCCCGCCCCCGGAGGGCACCCGGTGCACGCGAGCAAGCCAGCGCCGTCGTCGCGGCAGCTCTGCACGCCGCGCCCCGTCGTGCGCGGGCACGCGCAGGGCACCGTGGCTCCCGGCTCGCAGAGCTGCGCCTTCGTGTCACACCCGCCTAGCACCAACGCGATCGCGACGAGCGCTGCCCCACGCACGCCCCAATCCTACGTCGGAGCGGGGCCACGGCGAAGCGAAAGCTAGCCGCGGTCATCGCGTGGGACGCGTGCGCGTCGCGAACCAGCTGCGCACCTGCTCCATGCGCGCTCGCTGTCCGGCGGGTGCGCGACGCTTGCACGTGCCGAGCTCGGCGGTGCCAGCGGGTGCGGCCCAGCGAAGCTCGGCGCAGTCGTTCGGGTTGTAGGCCACCTCGAAGCCGCGCGCCCGGGCGACGACGTCCTTGACCGTGAGGCGCTGCGGCGTGCCGTCGCTCCGCTCGTATTCGAAGGCGAGCTCCGAGAGGCGCTGGTCGAGGCGCGCCGCGAGGCTCGCGATCTCGGCGGTGGCCGCGCCCTCGGCGATGCCGAAGCGTGCGGGCGCGCGACGCACGGCGTCGGGGAAGCCCATCACGGTGTCGATGGCGACGAGCAGGCGCATGTCACGCGACGGCGTCGAGTAATCCTCCCAGTCACCGGTCGTCTCGAAGACGGCGTGGCCCGCGGGCATGTCGATGGCGCCGCGGTGTTTCGCCATGAACTCGAGCCCGTTCATCACGCTCACGACGCGGCGCTTGCTCTGCTCGTAGAGCGCGTCGATGAGGACGTTGAGGGCCTCGTCGGCGCCGAGCGGCCGCGGGTTGATGAGCGCCTCGACCTGGTCGTAGAAGCCATCGGTCCCGCCTTCATATTGCTCGAGGCTGTGCGGTGCGAGGCCCGGCTGGTCGCGAAGGATGGCGTCGTTCGCGAGCGCCCGCATCACGCCGCCCTTGAAGGTGATCGGGCGGAAGCGCTTGAAGCCGGCGCCTGCCTCGGTCGTGTCGGCGTGGAAGAGAAACGTGCCGCGCCAGAACCGCCGGCGGCTGATGGTGCCGTCGGGTTGCGCGTCGGCGCCGATGAGCATGCCGTGCTCGGTGCCGAACCGCTGCGGCGCCCAGCTCGCGACGACGTAGCCGTGGCCGTACGGATCGGCGAACACGGCCCCCGGGGCGAGCGCCTCGCGCGTCAGCGGCACCGGGTAGTAATCGGTGTGGTCGTCGCCCGGCGCGGTGCGGCCGCTGCCCGAGTGAACACCGTTCGCGATGGAAGTCGCGGCGAACGACTGGAACGCCGCGGCGAGGCCGGGCTCGACGGCGGCCTCGAGGTTCGAGTCGAGCTCGCGATCGCACGAGGGCGCCTTGCCCTTCTGCCCGCGGTTGCACGCGCGGTAGGCGAACGGCAGCCCGAGCTTCCACGCGAAATAGGCGCGCAGAAAATACGGCAGATCGGCGCAGTCGGGCTCGAGACGCAGCGCGCGCTCTTCGCCCTCGCCGAGGTGCTCGAAGAGCAGGTTGTGCTCGCGGTCGGCGAGCAGGGACTGCAGATCTTTCCAGGTGCGGTCGTCGAAGGGATAGGCGAAGAGGCGCTCGACGAACGCGCCGTAGAGGCTCTCCATCGCGGGCGTCCAGCGTGCGCGGGGCTGCCACACCGAGCCCGTCGCGGCGAGGCGGAGCGGCGGCTTCTCGTGGACGGTGAAGTCCTTGCACACCGCGGGGCGAGGGCCGTCTCCGAGGCGCGCGCGCCACGCTCCGGCCGCCATCGCGGGGAGCTCCGCGACGTACGAAAACGGCGGGCCGCCTCTCGCGTCGAGCATTGCCGTCGTGCGCTCGCCGCCCGGACCCGTGAGCTCGAGCGACGCCGGCCCGAGATCGCGCGCGCTCGCGACGACGACGCGCACGGGAGCCGCCGTGTGGGCATGTCGCGGGGAGACGAGCACCACGGTATCGTCGCTCTCCGCGCAAGGCGCCGCCGCGTCGAGCGGGGCCACGGGTCGCCGATCGGCGACGCCGAGGAGGGCTGGGCCCGGGGTGCTTCCGAGCACGACGAGCTTGCGCAGCCGCTCGAGGAAGCTCTTCTTCGCGGTGCCGCGGCCGAGCTCGAGATCGCTCACCTCGACGCGGTCGACGCTACGCAGCGTCTCGCCGCCGCCGTCGCACGCCTCGCGGTACTCGGCGAAGGCGTGCAGCACCATCCTACGCCCCTCGGTCGTGCGGCCGAGATAGAGCATGATGTGGCCCGGCATCTCGAGCAGGACGACGCCGCGCGCGTGGGCCGCGTCGAGGAGCGCGAGGCGTGACGTGTCGTCGGGCACCTCCGCGAGCTCGACCGCGAACGAGCCGGCCCGCGCTTGCGCCCCGCTGTGCCGCGGAAATTCGAGCCCGAATTTGGCGAGCACCTCGAGCACGAGCTGCGAGCAGTCGCGCCCTCCTCCGCGCCCGCCCCAGCCATACGGCGTGTCGAGCAGAGCGAACGCCTCGGTGAGCAGGCCGCGCCTCGTCGTCGCGCGCGGTGTGCCGGCGGCCCTCGCGATGGCGGCCTCTCCCTCGCCTTCTCGGAGCGGCGGCGAGAGCGGCGCGTCCTTGGCGATGAACCCGAGCGCGTGCCGCGTACGCACGAGCCGCATGCCGCCCGGCCAGTCGGCGAGCACGACGAGCGGCTCCCCGGGTCGCAGCGTGCTGCAGAGGTTGCGGTCGAAGGCCTCCTCGACGACCGGACCTTGGTAGAGACCCGCCGCCATCGGGCCGCACGCGAGCGGCACGAGCCCCTGCGCGAGTCGCAGCTCGGAGCGCAAGGGGGGCAGGCTCGCGGGCGCGGCGAAGGGCGCGAGGTCGGGAGGCTTGCCCGCGCGATCGAGGAGCTCGCCCTTCTCGATGCGGGTGCGGAGGTACTCGAGCCGCAGCCGCACCTCCTTCTCGAGGAGCGGCGCGGTGACGACGGCGAGGAGATCGAACGGCGCGCGCGCGTCTTCGCTCGGATGCGTGCGATCGTGGTGCGCGAGGGCGAGGTTCTGAGCGCGGATGGCGTCCGCGTCGAGGACCACCTCGTCGGGGTTCGACGTGCGCGCGAGCCAGTAAGCGAGCGTGCGGGGCTCGGGCGCGACGCGCGGCAGGGGCTTCGGCGCGGCGGCGCGCGCGGGGCAAGACGCGGTGCCGGCGTCGGCGGACGAC
>SYFR01000159.1 GCA_005800325.1 Myxococcales bacterium
CGCGTCGATGACCTCGTCGCGGCCGCCACCGCCATCCTTGCCACCGGCACCATCGCGGCCGCGACCGCCACGCCCACCGTCGCCATCGCGGCCACCCTCGCCGTCGCGGCCACCCTCACCGACGCCGGGCTCGGCACCGCGCGCCCCGCTGCACGACGCCTCGCTCCGAGCGCACACGACGCCGGCCTCGAGCACGAGCGCGCCCGGCCGCTCAACGACGGGATCCCCGTGAAATACGCGTCCGCCGCGGATCGTGAGCGCCATGCTTCGGGGAGATTAGTGCGGCAAATGAGCGCTTCGCCACCAAGAAGAGACAGCGAGGCTTGCGTCAAACCGAGGCGCGCAGCGCACGCCGCCGCCGCGCTCGGCGGATGTGCCGCGCTCAGCGGAGCTGCATGACGGTGCCCGGGCCAGTGCCGAGCCACGAGTGCGACCGCTTGGTGGTCTCTTGTCGGTCGCCCGAGATCCCCATGGCGCTCACGACGTCGATCGTCACCGAGTCGCCGGCGTCGCCGCCCTGGTAGAAGTCCTTGCCGTCGAAGAGGGCGCAGTCGGCGAACGTCGAGACGACGGGCGGTGTCTGCACCTCGCCCGCGCCGTCCATGCCCGTGAGCTCGAGCCCGCGCGGCAGCCACGGCCGCGGGAGCGATGTCGATGGCTTCGGCACGTCGTCCGGGATCTTCTTCCGCACGAGCGCGGCGCTCGATCCGGCCTCGCTGCCGACCTTGAGCGAGAGCGTCGCGGGGACCTCGAGCGTGCAGCTCCTCGGCGTCGACGAAGCGGCGCCGGATTACCTCGTGCGCTATCCGGTGAGCGAGCGCTTCGCCGCCGCTCCGCGGCCGTACGGCGCGCCGAACCTCCTCAGCGTCGTCCCGCTTCGAGGCGTGCCGCTACCGCCGAAGTCGCGCTACGCCGTCGTGCTCACCCGCGCCTTGCGTGACGCGGCGGGCGCGCCCCTCGCCACGGCCGCCGCCGTCGTGCAGCTCTCGGCGGGGAACGCACCGCCGGGCATGAGCAGCGCCGCGCTCGACGCGCACGGGGCCGCGCTCCTTGCACTCGAGTCGGCCGGAATGGCACGCTCCGACGTCGCCGCCATCACGGTGTTCACGACCGGCTCGCCGACGGAGACGCTCGGGACCGCGATCGCCACCGCGCGCGCGACCGCCGCGCCCGCGCCGAACGCGCCATTCACGCTCACCGACGAGTTTCCGTCCTCTTGCGTCTACGCCACCACCGTCGATATGCCGGTCTACCAGCCCGGCGAGCCCCCCTTCTCCGAAGAGGGCGGAGGCTTCGCGCTCGACGAGGCGGGCCAGCCGGTGCTGCAGGCGAAGGAGCGCGCCCGCTTCGTGCTGACCGTCCCGCGAGCCACGATGCCCGCGGCCGGCTTTCCGCTGGTCGTGTTCTCGCGCACCGGCGCCGGCTGCGATCGGCCGATCGTCGACCGCGGCGTGCACGCCGAGCCGGGCGGGGAGGCCGTGACGCCGGGCTCCGGGCCGGCCCTCGAGTTCGCGCGCGCCGGCTTCGCGGGGGCGAGCATCGACGGGCCGCACGGCGGGCTACGCAACGTGACGAAGAGCGACGAGCAGCTCCTGGTGTTCAATCTCAAGAACCCGGTCGCCGTGCGCGACAACGTGCGCCAGTCCGCGCTCGAGCTCGCCCTCGTGCCCGACATCCTCGAGGGCGTTCAGCTCGACGTCGCGGGCTGCGCCGGCGCGAGCGCTTCCGGTGCCATTGCCAAGTTCGATACCGACACACTGGCCATCATGGGACACTCGGTGGGTGCCACGATTGCCCCGCTCGCGCTCGTGTTCGAGCCCCGCTACAAGGTTGCAGTGGGCAAGCGAGCCCGCCGATCCGCCCACCTATGGCCGGTACGTCGTGCAGGAGCCCATCACACTGGCCTGCCGCGCCACGTCCTCATGATGCAGGGGGTCGTCGACCACTACATCATGCCGCCCATCGCCAACGCGGCGAGCCTCTCGTTCGGCCTCGATCTCGCAGGCGCGGCCCTCGACGCGGCAAAGCCCGAGCTCGTGAGCCTCACGCCGCTCGAGGCGCTCCTGCCGCTCGTCGGGCGCGGCTCCATCGCGCTGCCGGCGGCCCACAACGCGACCTCCACCGACGGCACCCCCGCCACCGCCGTCGTGACGCACACGCTCGAGGACGGCATCGAGGACGGGCACGAGGTGGTCTTTCAAACGGAGACGCCGAAGCACGCCTATGCCTGCTTCCTCGCGGGGCCCGCCAACGGCGCCCACCGTGCCGCAGCCCGGCAAGGTCGGCGCCGCTGGCGATTAGCCGTCGCGGTTCGCAGCTCTCACGGCGGGCCGAGGAGCCGCATTTGGGCATGACCCCCAACCGTCGACAGTAGGAACGCGCCGCTGTGGGTGTGGACGCGACCGGACTTGCCGACGCGACACGCCTCGAGCTCGAAGTCGTAGCGGAAGTCGCGGCCCCACGGCGGATCGGGCAGCACACGGCGTGACCGCTCGTAGAGCGACGCCGGCGTGCGCATCGCGATGCCCTCGTGCGGACGCTGGTCGTTGCGGCCGTTCTGTGCGGCGTGGCCGGGCTCGACGCGCTCGCCAATTAGCGCTGGCCTCAAGTAATGCCCGCAGCGACTGGCCGTCCAAGGCCCTGTGCGCGCAACGACTTGGCTAATGCGCGGCGCACGCCGTGGGTCTCGGTGTTCGACAGCGGCGAGGTGCTCGGTGGCACCGTTCGGCCGCCGCGAGCGGTCATGTGGCCGGGCTCGACGCGCTCGCCAATTAGTGCCTGCTTCAAGTCATGCCCGCAGCGACTGGCCATCTCAGGCCGGGGCCCCCCGGCACGCCCCGTCCTGGCAAGCCGCATCCGTCCTCGCCCCCCGGCACGCCCCGTCCTGGCAAGCCGCATCCGTCCTCGCCCCCCAGCACGCCCCGTCCTGGCAAGCCGCATCCGTCCTCGCCCCCCAGCACGCCCCGTCCTGGCAAGCCGCATCCGTCCTCGCCCCCCTGCACGCCCCGTCCTGGCAAGC
>SYFR01000160.1 GCA_005800325.1 Myxococcales bacterium
CAGCGCCGAGCGAGGCTCAGCCGACAGAGCCAGCGCCGAGCGAGGCTCAGCCGACAGAGCCAGCGCCGAGCGAGGCTCAGCCGACAGAGCCAGCGCCGAGCGAGGCTCAGCCGACAGAGCCAGCGCCGAGCGAGCCAAGGCCTCCGCCCGCTCTGCATCGCCGAGCTCGAGCGCGCGCTGGGCTGCACGGACCCAGCGTTCCGCGTGCCGCTCGGTGTCCGCGCTACCGGGTTCACCGCTGCCCATCGCGAGCGCGGCCGATCCGCGCGAGAGGCACGCGGAGTACCGCGCCCATAGATCGGCTCGTGCGCTCGCGTCGGAGGTGCGGGCGAGGGCGTCGAACGCGCACGCCTCGGCGCGATCGAATTCGGCGGAATCCGCGAAGATCTCGGCGGCTCGTAGGGCAGCCCACGGGTCGCGCCCTGGGCGCGCCGCGAGCAAGCCGGCGAGGCGAAGCTCCAACTCGCGGTCCAACTTGAGCTGGGAAAGACCGTCCTGCACGGCGCGCTCGGCGTGAGGCTCCGCAACGCGGAAAAGGTCGCGGGAGAGTTCGCCCACTCCATCGAGCCACATCCGACCGTTGCCATCGACGCGCACGAGCTCCGCGCGGACCGCCGCTTCGATGGCGCTCGGCTCGACGCCCAGCGCGGCGAGCTCGGTGCGCTGAAGGGGCTCGCGTGCGGCGAGCAGTGCGCCAACGAGGCCGCGCGCCGCGCAACCGAGGCGGTCGACGCGCTCTCTGAGCTCCGCCTCCGGCTCGATCGCTGCATCGTCGCGCAGGTGTCGCACGGCGCGTTCGAGCCGTTCGAGCGCGAAGGGGCTCGAGCTTCCTCCGCGCTCGGCGAAGAACGGATCTGCGGCGACGAGGGCGTCCCAGAAGGCGCGAGCGTCGTCGGGACTGGATGGGTCGATGACGATGCGCCGATCGCCTTCTGCGGCATCGCCGGCGAGCAAGCGCACGGAGCCTGCGCCGAACTGCGACGTGCTCGACGAGTCGAGGGTCACGAGGAGCAGGGCGTTCCGCGGCTCGTGAGCAAGGCGCTCGAGTTCGAGACGCACCGCAGCGCCCCACGATGTCCTCGCTCGGTGCGTGACGAGGAGCACGGCCCCGCGAGCGCGCGCAGCGATCGCCTGCGAAAACTCACCGACGTCGCTCGTCGTGATCCCGAACCTGGCGCCAAGCTCGCGGTACGGCTCCGACGTGGCGGCGACGTCGACGGCGTGAACGATGCGCGCCGCCATGCGGACGCGTCGCTCGGCATGCCGCGAGAGCGCCGATGTGGACGCTGCGCTGACGAGCACGTGTACGTGCCCCGTCGTCGAGGGATCGACGAGCAGCGCATCGAGCCGCGCCAGCCCCGACGGCCCGCGGTCGCTCGAGGCTGCTACAGACAGGACGTTGCGAAGTGCAGTCACGGTGGCCGTCCGGGTGGCGTCGTCAGCTCGGCCAGACTACTTGAAAAGCCCGCAATTCACGACGAATTCCTTCGCACGCGGCTATTTCACCGGCGCTTGACTGGAGTCGTAGCCTTGGCGGGCTTCGGGCGCGGGGTGGCGGTGCGAGAGGCGCCAGTGCCAGAGGCGCCAGTGCGAGAGGCGACGAGCCTCGCGATCCGGGCGAGCTCGGGTGTCGCGGCTTCGCCGAGCGCGCGCGCCATGCCGAGCTCGCCGCGGACGATCGCAAGCATGAGCTCGGTGTGTTGCGGAGCGCGGAGGCGAACGCGGTCGAGGTGAGCCGCCACCGTGTCCGCGTCGCCGCGTCGCACGGGCCCCGTCAGAGCCGCGGGGAGCCCAGCGGCGCCGAGGTTGGTCGCGGTGCTCGAGAGCAGCGGCGCGAGCATCGCCGGAGCCTTCGCGCGCGCCACTCCCGCCGCGGCGAGGAGGTCGGCCGCGGCATTCGCCAAGGCGACAGCGCCGTTCGACAAGAGCGCCGCCGCCGCATGGTAAAGGACCGCGTCGAACGCACGGCGCGGGGAGATCCGAACCGGGACGATGCCGAGGAGGCGGGCCACGTGCACGGCGAGACGAACCGCGGCAGGATCGCCTCGCAGGAGCGCGCGCGCGCCTCGGAGCTCCGGCGGACGGCGACGATCCGCGAACGACAAGAGCGGGTGAAATTGCCCGATCGTTCCTCCCGCAGCCTTCACCGGCGCGAGGACCTCGAGGCCCCACGCGCCCGCGCAGTGCACGACGCTCGCGCGCCGCGGGCCGACGATCGGCGCGAGCTTCAGCGCCCAGCATGCGAGGCTCGCGTCCCGGACGGCGAGCACGACGAGGTCGGCGCGGGTGCCTCGCGGCGCTTCAGCGCGGCCGCTCACCGTCGCTACCGTTGCGCCAGCGCGCGCAAGACCGCGGGCCAAGGCGCTGCCGACCTTGCCGCGGCCCACGACGAGCACGCGGAGCGTCATGCCCCGGAGTCCGCCGCGCGGTAGAGGCCGTGCGCCTCGATGTACGCGAGCACGCGCTTGGGCACGAGCTCGACGATGCGCGCCCGCTCGCCCGCCGCCAGCGCCGCGCGGATGGCCGTGCTCGACACCTCGGGCAAGAGAGGAGCCGGGGCCTCGCGCTCTCGGAAGCCGGCGCGCCCGAGCACGATGAGCGGCGCGAGCGCCTCGACCCGCTCGAAGCGGTGCCACTTGTCACGGTCGGCGAGCACGTCCGCGCCAACGATGAGGCGCATGCGCCAGCCCGGCTCGCGCGCCGCCAGCGCCTCGAGCGTGTGCAACGTCCTGCCCTCCCCGTCGAGCTCCCGCTCGATCGCAGACACAGCGACCCCGGCGAGCTCCGCCATCGCGAGCTCCGCCATCGCGACGCGATGCTGAAACGGCGCGAGCTCCTTGCGGAACGGGTGGTGGTAGACCGGAACTACGAGCACGCGATCGATCGCGTGCACGGCGAGCGCGTAGGCTGCAGCGAGCACGTGCCCAACATGCGGGGGGTTGAAGCTGCCCCCGAAAACCCCGACGACTTCGGTGCCCATGCGCGCGCCGCACGGACGATAGCGCGAAGCTCCTGGTTGGCGAATCAGAGATTCACCGCGAAAAACACCGCGTTCTAGGTTCGCTCAGCTCTCGACGAGCGTCCCGAACAGCCCTACCCCGCCCGCCACGAAAACGACGCCGAATACCCCCATGAGCGCGAAATAGTCGCCAAGCTCGGCGATCGGCGCACCGGCGACGAGCTCGCGCGTGCCGGCGACCGCGGCGAGCAACGCCGGTGCGAGCAGCGGAAACAATACGACCGTGAGCACCAGCTCGCGCGCCGACGTGCGAACCGTCAGCGCACCGAAGAGCGTGCCGGCGGCCGAAATTCCCGGCGTGGCGCCGAGGCAGAACAGCGCGAGCCCTGGTCCGAGCTCACCGAGCGGCAGGTCGAAGAGCAGCGCGGTCACTGGCACGACGAGCGCCTCGATCGCGAGCGCGAACACGAAGATCCCGGCCGCCTTGCCGGCGAAGATGGCGCTACGCGCGACGGGCAACGCGAGGATCCCGCTGAGCGCCTCGAGCTCTCGCTCGCGCTGCCACGTCCGACCGAGCGCGAGCACGGTCGCGAACGCCACGGCCACCCACAGGACACCTGGCGCGGTCGCGCTCCTCTGCTCGGGTCCAGCGTAGAATGCGAGCGACGCGATCACGACGACGAGCAGCGCAAAGAAGCCGCTCGTCGTGAGGACCTCACCCGTGCTGAGCTCGACCTCGATGTCCTTTCGCAAGACGACCCACGCCTGCCGCGCCCACGACACGCGAGCGCGTTGACGCGGCGCCATGACCGTCATGACGGGCTCGTCGAGATCCGCGGTGCCCCGGCCCGCCGTCGGTCGCAGCGCGCGCTCAGGCGCGCTTCTTACCGCGGAACATCTGGTAGAGACGCGGCGCCGAGAGCTTGTCGAGCCGCGAGCGATAACCGTCATCCTTCGCGCGGCCCTCGGCCGTCGCGATGGCGTCGATGAGCTTCTGGCGCGTGCCGAACTGCTCTTTCACGGCGGTGAACACGCGGTGCAGCTTGAGGAGCTTCGCGTTCGAGACTCGGTCGAGCGCGGAGGTCTCGCCCTCCCCCACCCAGAGATCGCCCGTGGCAAGCGCCTTCACTGCGGCGACGAGCTTCTCTTTGCTCTCGAAGCGGTCCTTGACGATCGATAAGGGCGAATTCATGCGTCGTTCTCGCGGGCTAAAGGGAGCGGTCTTCTAGCAGAGCGCGGACCGCGATCGCAAGTGGTTGCGTCACGTCCGAGCGCATCGCGTCGCCTGCGGTCGGCGCGCACCTCAGATGCGCACCACCGCCGCGCCCCAGGAAATCCCGGCGCCGAGCGCGCACATGAGCACGTGATGGCCGGCGACGATGCGGCCGTCGCGCACCGCCTCGTCGAGCGCGATCGGGATCGAGGCGCTCGACGTGTTGCCGTATTCTTCGAGGTTCAGCACCATCTTTTCGAGCGGGAAACCGAGCCGCTGCGAGACCTGGCTGATGATCCGAAGGTTCGCCTGGTGCGGCACGACCCAGTCGAGCTCGCGGCTCGTGAGCCCGGACGCCTTCAGCGCCTGCGTCGACGACGCCGTCAGCTGCTTCACTGCCGTGCGGAACACGTCCTGGCCGTCCATGTGGACCTTGTTCTGGCGCGTGCGAAGCACCTCGTCGTCGGCGGGCCTCGCCGAGCCGCCCGCGGGGATGCGCAGCGCCCCCGCGAGCGAGCCGTCGGTGAAGATGCATGACGAAAGGATCCCCGGCGCGAGGGCAGGCTCACGGTCCGGCTCCCCGGTCCTTTTCATGCTCGCAGGGCCAAGCACGACCGCGCCGGCTCCGTCACCGAAGAGCACGCACGTCGTGCGATCCGTCCAGTTGACCGCGCGCGACAGGAGCTCCACGCCAACCACGAGGACGCAGCGCGCCGCACCGGTGGCGATGAACTGATCGGCGATGGTGATGCCGTAGATGAAGCCGGCACACGCCGCGGCGATGTCGAATGCCGGGATCTCGCTCGCCCCGAGCTTCTTCTGCACGAGCACGGCGCAGCTCGGGATCGGCGAGTCCGGCGTCACCGTGGCGACGATGATGAGATCGACGTCGGCCGCGTTCAGCCCGGCAGCCGACAGCGCACGCCGGCAGGCCTCCGCGGCCATGTCGCTGGTCGCCTCGCCTTCGGCAGCGAAGTGGCGGCGGCGGATCCCGGTGCGCGTCGCGATCCATTCGTCGGACGTGTCGACGACGCCCTCGAGCTCTGCGTTCGGCACCACGCGCGCGGGCGCGTAGCTCCCGGTGCCGAGAATGCGCGTCTTCGGGATCGCGTGCACTTTGGAACCCCGCTGCGAGCCCCCACCTGAGGCGTACTCTTAGCCGTACCGACTGAGACGTACTCTAAGACGTCCCGCGTGAGACGTACGCTGAGCGGTCGCTGAGCCGCGGCTGAGCGGTACCGCGTGAGGCGTTCGGTCAGCCCGCGGACTTGCCGGCGACGACGAGGCGGCCCTTGTAAAAGCCGCAGGAGCCGCACGCGCGGTGAGGCTGGCTCACCTCGCCGCAGCTCGCGCAGTTGATGTACTGCACCGGCGTAATCTTCACATTCTGCGCGCGGCGCATGTCGCGCTTGCTGGGAGTCGTCTTTCGCTTCGGTACGGCCACGGCACTGCTCCTGTCGCTCTGGTCATCGCACTCCGAGCGAGCGCGTGGTGCGCGCGCGGCGGGTACGGTCGGTTCGAATCACTTCTTCTTGTGGGCCCGCCGTGCGCTCGAGCGCAGGATGGGCTTGCGCCCCATGGCAGCCGATCGCTGGGCCGCCGCGGCCACCAAATCGTCCATGGTGGCGACGCCCCCCATCTTCTTGCGAAACGCGCCGAGCGGCGCGAGACGGGGATCGACCGGCGTCGGAGCTTCTGCTCGTTCGCTGGCCGCTGGGTCGGGGCCGGGACGAATACCCGCACACCCCTCGGAGCACAAGGGAAAGTTCGGCACCTCGAGCAGAATCGCCTCGCGCACGAGCTCATCGAGCTCGACGACCTCGCCATCGTAGACGTCGTAGCCCGCCTCTGCGGCCGAGAACTCGTACTCGTCGAGGTCGTCGGCGTGGATCCCGCGATGGCTCGGCGCGGACCGCGCGGGGTGCTTGGCCGCGCGCGCGAAGGGCTCCGTGCGGCCGGCCTCCGTGCGACTGGGCGTCGGACGGCTGGCCGCCATGCCGCTCGGCCCAGTGCCGCTCGGCTTCGGACGGCTCGGCTTCGGACGGCTCGGGCGCGCCCCACCGCGGGCCCCGCGAGCCGCTACCCGCGGGACACAGCGCAGCAGCAACGACAGCTCGGCGTCCACGTCGATGGGCGCCGGGTCGAGGCAGCGCACGCAGCGGCCCGCGACCGCGGCACGGACGCGGCATCGCACCACGATGTCGTCATCCGAGCGCGACAGCCGCCCGACGACTCGGCCGCCATCGCTCCCCCGAGCCTGGATCCCCGCCTCGTCGAGGCGCTCGTCGAGCCAGCTCGGTGGAACCACGACGTCGACCTCGATGCCCTCGAGGCGAATGTCGGCGGCGGGGAAGCGAAGGAGCGGCTGCATCGCGGCGGGAACGTCGAGTCGAGGAGGCAAGCCACACTAGTGCCTCGATTCACCGGAATCGAGGAACAAAGCCTCGCGACGGCCTCGCCCCCGCCGTTGACCCGAGTCGCGATCCCAAGTAGCTGCTCACCCCGATGCTAGAGGAGGAGCTCGTCGCCGCCGCGAGGGTCCACGAGGGTCTCGAGCGCATCGCCAAGGAGATCGCCGAGCGCGACCCGAAGCACGACGATCTCGTCCTCATCGCCATCCGGCGCGGCGGCGAGGGCGTGGCGCAGGACCTCGCCCGGAGGATCGGCGCGCGCACCGGGCACGTCGTGCAGCTCGGCTCGGTCGACATCACGCTCTACCGCGACGACGCCGCGTTCGCGCTGCCGAGCCCACGCATCGGCCCGAGCCACATTCCGTTCGCGATCGAAGCGCGCCGCGTCGTCTTGGTGGACGACGTGCTCTTCACCGGGCGCACCATCCGCGCGGCCGTCGACGCGGTCCTCGACTATGGCCGCCCACGCCGCATCGAGCTCGCCGTCGTCGCCGACCGCGGCGGACGCGAGCTCCCGATCCAGCCGGACTACGTCGTGGCCACGACGCGCGTCCCCGACGACTGTCGCGTCGAGGTGCTGCCGGAGCCGCCCTCGTTCCGCGTCGTCGTGCGCAGCAAGAAGCGCTGAACCTCTCGAGCTCGGAGCGAAGCGAATGAGCCTTACCTCGCGGCGACACCTCCTCGACATGGAGTCCGAGAGCGCGGAGTCCATCACCCGCGTGCTCGACGCCGCAGACTCGTTCTTCGAGATCTCGCGCCGCGCCGTGCGCAAGGTACCCACGCTGCGCGGCAAGACCGTGCTCAACATGTTCTTCGAGGCGTCGACGCGCACGCGCACGAGCTTCGAGATCGCGGGCAAGCGCCTCAGCGCCGACGTCATCAACTTCAGCGGCTCGTCCTCGAGCACGAGCAAGGGCGAGACGCTGCGCGACACCATCAAGACCATCGACGCGATGCAGCCCGACGTCGTCGTCATCCGCCACTCGGCCTCGGGCGCGCCGCACCACGCCGCCGAGCACACGCGCGCCGCGGTGGTCAACGCCGGTGACGGGACGCACG
>SYFR01000161.1 GCA_005800325.1 Myxococcales bacterium
GAACGGCTGCGGCAAGTCGAACGTGGTCGACGCGATTCGTTGGGTGCTCGGTGAGCAGAGCGCGAAGGCGCTCCGCGGCAAGGGCATGGCCGACGTGATCTTCAACGGCTCGGAGTCGCGACCTCAGGCCGGCTTCGCCGAGGTGACCATCACGTTCGACAACAGCGATCCGGCCGGCGCTCAGCAGCTCCCGCTCGAGTACCGGGACTACCCCGAGCTCGCGGTCACCCGCCGCATCTACAAGGGCGACGGCGCGAACGAGTACTTCATCAACAAGACCGCGGTGCGCCTTCGAGACGTGAGCGACGTGTTCCTCGGCACGGGCGTCGGACGCAAGGCGTACTCGATCGTCGAGCAAGGCAAGATCGGCCTCATCGTCTCGGCGCGCCCGGAAGATCGGCGCGTGCTCATCGAGGAGGCGGCCGGCATCACCAAGTACAAGGCGCGCAAGAAGCAGGCTGAGACCAAGATGGATCTCACGCGCCAGAACCTCACGCGCGTGAACGACATCGTCAGCGAGATCGAGCGGCAGATCGGCACGCTGCGCCGCCAAGCCGCCAAGGCCGAGCGCTACGTGAAGTACCGCGACGAGCTCGACGACCTCGCGCTCTGGGACGCATCGCATCGCCTCCTCGAGTTCGTGGTGCGTCAGGACGTGAGCGGCCGGCTCCACGTGGCGGCTCACGAGCGGGCACAGCGCGAGCGGACCGCGGCCGACGTGCGCGATGCGGAGCTCGAGGTGCTGCGCCAAGAGGCCCTCGACACCGAGGCCGCCGCCGCACGCGCGCAGACCGCGTCGCACACGTCCGATAGCGACGCGCGCGAGTGGGAGACGACACTCGACCGCGCGACCGAGCGCTACGCCCAGCTCGATAAGCGCCTCGCGTCGGCACGGCTCGAGCAAGCGTCGCTCGAGGAGCGCGCCGTCGGCATGGCGGTTGAGCGGGACGCGCTCGCCTCGCAGCTCGACACCTTCGCGCTCGAAAAGGACCGCGAAGAGGCGGTCGTGCGCGAACAGGCCGAGAAGCTTGACACCCTCCGCATCGGCAGCGAGCGCTCGGCGCGCGAGCTCCTCGAGCTGCGCCGTCGCCACGGAGACGCCGGCACGACCATCGCGCGGGCCGAGGCGTCGCTCGCAGGCTTCGAGCAGCGCACGACCGAGATGCAGGCGCGCAAGGGACGCCTCTCGGCGGACGCCGACCGACTCGCCGCGGAAGAAGCGGACCTCGCGACGAAGCGCGAGAGCCTCGCCGCGCGGGCGACGGAGCTCGCCGAGCATCAGCGTACGCTCGCTGCAGCGCGTGACGCGGCGGCCGGCGACCTCCCAACCGTCCAGAGGTCGCTCGCCGCCGACGAGCAAGCGCTCGAGCAGAAGAACACCGAGCTCCATCGCAAGAAGAGCCGCCTTCACGCGCTCGAAGAGCTGGCACGAAGGCTCGAGGGCGTCGGCGCGGGCGTGCGGACGCTGCTCGCGACCGGCGACAGCGCGCTCGGCGGTCTCATCGCAGATCGCGTCGAGGTCCCGGCCGCGCTCACCCAGGCGTTCGCGGCGCTCGTTGGCGACCGCCTCGAGTGCGTCATCGTCGACGACGCCGAGCGTGCGGTCGGCCTCTTGCAAGGTCTCGCCTCCGCACGCAAGGGCCGCGCGAGCCTCATCCCACGCACGGTCCGCGCGCCCTCGTCCGAGCGGCCCGCGCTCGAAGGCGACGCGCCCGTACGCTTCATGCTCGACGCGGTGCGCTTCGCGCCCGAAGACGAAGCCGTCCTGCGCGCGCTCATCGGCAACGCGCTCGTCGCCGACACCTCCGAGGAGGCACGCCGACTCTTCGCGCTCGGAGTCGACTCCGACGTCGTCACGCTCGACGGCACCGTGTTTCATGCCGACGGGCGCATCACCGGCGGCGCGGGCGACGGGCTCGCGAGCGGCATGCTCGAACAGAAGCGGGAGATGCGCGAGCTCGTCGAGGTCGTCGCTGCGCTCACCGAGGACGTGTCCGCCCGACGCGCTGCCCTCGCCGCCGGCCGCGAGCACATCGCCCGGCTTCGCGAGGGGATCGACGAGGCGAAGAGCAAGGCCCACCAGGGCGAGCTCGCGAGCGTGACCGCGACCCAGGACCTGCGCCGCCTCGAGCAGCAGCTCAGCGTCGTCACGCGCCGCCTGGGTGAGCTCGGCCGCGAGCTCACCGAGCTCGAAGCGCAGATGATGCGCGCCGAGGAGCAGCACGTGGCGACCCTTGCGACCCTCGCCGAGGCCACGTCGAAGCGCGAGCAGATCGGCTCAGAGCTCGAGGTCTCGCTCGCGAACGACGAGACGGCACGCACCGAGCTCTTGCGCCAGCAAGCCCTCGTCACCGAGCGAAAGGTGGCGCTGGCGTCGGTTCGCGAGCGCGCGCAGAGCCTTCGCTCGTCGCTCGAGCGCGTCGCCCATCAGCTCACGGAGCTTCGGCAACGCATCGGCGCTCTCGAGTCGGAGCGTTCGGCGAACGCCGTCGAGGCCGGGCGCGTGGCCTCCGAGATGATGGGGGCTCGCGCGGAGCTGTACGAGGCCCGCAACACCCAGCGCCAAGCGCGAGCTGCCGCCGAGCGCGCGCGCATGGGGCTCGACGACGTGCGACACGACCTCGCGCTCCGCGAGGCCGAGCTGCGTCAGCTGCGCGGATCGCTCGACGAGGCGACGAGCGAGCTCAACACCCACGAGCTCGAGCTGCACCGCCTCGGCCTCGAGAGGACCCACCTCGAAGAGGCGATCCGCGAGAAGTACCGCGGGCTCGAGCTCGCGAGGGTCGTCGGCGACTTCCACGCGCGACCGATGCTCACGAACGAGCAACGCGGCCGGATCAAGGAGCTGTCGACCCTCATCGAGCGCATGGGCCCGGTGAACCTCGACGCCATGCGCGAGTTCGAAGAGTCGTCGAAGCGCTTCGATTACTACACCTCCCAGCGCGAAGATCTTCTCAAGGCGCTCGCGGATCTCACCCTCGCCATCGAGCAGATGAATCGCGAGAGCAAGCGGCTCTTCCGGCACGCCTTCGACGGCATCAACCGACGCTTCATCGAGCTCTTCCCGAAGATGTTCCGCGGCGGCAAGGCCGAGCTCCGTCTCACGAACCCCGACGACGTCCTCGAGACGGGCATCGACATCGTGGCGCAGCCGCCGGGCAAGCGTCTCGCCAACATCGAGCTCATGAGCGGTGGCGAGAAGGCCTTCACGGCAGTGTCGCTCTTGTTCGCGATTTTTCGCTACAAGCCGTCGCCGTTCTGCATTCTCGACGAGGTCGACGCGCCGCTCGACGACGCGAACATCGATCGCTACGTCGAGGCGATCCGCGCCATGACCGATCGCTCGCAGTTCATCCTCATCACACACTCCAAGCAGTCGATGCAGGCAGTCGACGTGCTCTACGGCGTCACCATGCAGGAGCCCGGTGTCTCGAAGCTCGTCGGCGTGCGCGTCAACGAGGCCACCCAGCGCAGCGAGCACCGCCGAGAGCAGCGGGAGTCCGAGGCGCTGTCAGCGCAGCACGACGCCTCCACCGACGTCGCCGTCGCGTAGTGCGGCGGCTCAGGGCACGAGCTCAGCGAACGATGCCGGCGGCCGCCAGCGACGGCATCAAGTAGGCCTGCTGAAACGTGATGACGAGGCCGTCAAAAGCGGTCGCGCCCGCGAACCCGCGCGTGAGCGGGAACCCCCAGTCGAAGCGCATCAGCGCGCGGCCGAGCTGCGGAAAGAGCAGCCGCAGCCCGAAGCCCGCGCCCTGCTTGGGCACGATCGGTGAGCCGGCGTCGAACGCGTCGCCGACGTCGTAAAAGAGCGCACCGCCGAGCTGGACCGTCCCGAGCGAGAACGCGCGCGATCGAAACTCGAGGTTCGATGCGATGAAGTTCGCGCCACGAAAGGCCCCGCTCGGGTAGCCGCGTAGCCGCCCCTCGCCCCCGAGCGTCACCTGGGCGTTCTCGAGGTTGTCGGGCCGGAGGCCCACGGTGGCATCGTAGGTCAAGCGCCCCACGACGACTCTCGGGCTGACGGCGCGCAGCCCGGCCTGCACCGCCGAGTCGAAGACCTCGCCGCCATCGGGCCGCGCCTCGACCGTCCCCGCCACGAGCCCCCGCACGAGGGCGTCCGAGAAGACCGCGGTCGCTGCGAAGGATCCCTGCGCCCCGAGGAGATCGCGCGTCGAGCCGAACGCCTCCGCCACCGGGTCGATGCGCGCGTAGAGCTCGGGACCTGCGATAAACGTCTCCTCGAGCCCGAGCGTCTCCACGTCGTGCAGCCGCGCGAACCGGTTCGCATAGAAGTGATACTGCGCGTACGGGCCGTTGCGCGTGACCGACCGCGGGACCTCCTCGCGCGTAAACTCCGCCACCGCGCGCGGCTCGATGCCTTTGATGTCGTGCGTGTCGAAGTAGCGGCGGTCGACCTCGACGCCGAGCTGCACATCGTGCTTGAAGCGGGTGCCGAAAGATCGCGTCACGCTCGCGCGGCCGGCGATCGCTTCGCTGCCGTACACGAACGGCACCAGCACCTTCTTCCCGTCGACGTCGACCTCGAACGCATCGAGCGTCGTGCCCACTAAGCGCCGCGAGACTTCCTTGCGCCAGGTCACGACCGCCCCCCACGCCCACCGTTGACGCGTCGAATAGAGCGGCACGCCGTATTGAAAGAACCCGAACGTCCCCTCGGCGTCGCCCGTCGCTTGATTGACGATCGCGTTCGCCTCCGCCGCGAGCAGGAGCCGGCTGCCCCCGAGGCGCGGCTCGGTGTAGCGAGCGCCGAACGAGATCGTGTCCGGCTTGAAGACGAACTGAGCCGCGACGCGCTGGTGCGTGCCAAAAAGGTTCTCCTCCGCGGGCTGGAGTAGGAGGTATTCGAGCGCGCCTCCCTTGATGCGATAGTCGGAGTTGAGCCTGAGGCTCCAGACGTCCTTCGCGATCACGAGCACGCGCACCCGATCCCCGCGCGTGCCCCGCAGCGGCACGATGGTCACGAGCGAGTGTTGTCGAAGCGCGCGGAGGTTGCGCTCGGTCTCGAGGACGAGCTCCCTCTCGTAGGGCTCGCCGGCACCAAACAGGAGCTCCCGTTCGACGATGCGACGACGCGTGCTGCAGTGAAGCACGTTCAAGATTGCCGGTGCCGGATCGCGCTCCTCGATGACGTCGAGGACCTGGACGTCGACGGCCTCGATGACCTTGCCCTCGGGCTCATCGTCCACCTGCCCTGCGACCTGCAAGAGCGCGGCTGTGACCGTCTCGCGTTCGTAGTCCGAGTACGCCCCGAGCTTCGGCTCGCCGAGAGCGGCCGAGGTCGCCGTGGCTGTCGCCGCCAAGATCGCCGACGCGAGCTTGATACGAGACACAACCCGCACATCGTGTGCTCGCGCGCGGCGCATCGGGACGGAGCGTAGTTGCGCCGGCCGTCCGGTTCGCGACAAAAGCACGCCGCGATCGGCGTGGGTCGTGTTAACGCTCGCCGCATGGGAGAACGGAAGGTGGTCGTCGCCGCCCACGGCCACTGCCTCGATGGGCTCGTCAGCGCCGCGATGTTCACCCACCTTCGCCGCGAGATCGCGCAGACGTCGCTCCGGTTCCGGTACCTCTCGTGCGGCTACGGGCCGAACCTTCAGACCATCCCAGCCAAATGGCTGAACGGCGACGAGAACGCGATCGTCGACTTTCGCTACACGCCGACCGAGAAGCTCACGTGGTACTTCGATCACCACGTGACGGCCTTCGCGTCCGACGCGGAGCGCGACCGCGCGCTCGAGATCTCCGACCGCTATTTCTATGACGCTGCGTGCAGCTCGTGCACGAAGCTCATCGCCCGCGTCGGCAAGGACCGCTTCGGGGTTCGCTTCGACCGGTTCGAAGATCTCGTGCGCTGGGCGGACAAGATCGATGGTGCTCAGTTCGCGTCCGCCGCCGAGGCGATCGACCGAACCTCACCGGTGATGCAGCTCGCAGCCGTCGTCGAGCAGCATGGCAATGCCGAGCTCTATGAGCTGCTCGTGCCCTTCTTGCTCGAGCTCCCCGTCGAAGAGGTCGCGCTCTCGGACAAGGTGCAGCCGCTGTGGCGCCCCATCGCGCAAGCGACGGAGGACACGCACGCACGCATCGAGCGCGGCCTCGAGAGACGCGGCGAGGTCGCCTATTTCGAGCTCCCCGCCGAGCCGCTAAAGGCGAGCGGGAAATTCGTCGCCTACGCGCTCGCGCCGGACTCCCTCTATTCCGTGGCCCTCCTCCGCATGAAGCAGCACTTTAAGATCTCGGTTGGCTACAACCCTTGGTGCAACCGGCCGCGCCGGCACGACATCGCGGCGATTTGCCAGCGGCACGGCGGGGGCGGGCACCCGGTCGTCGGCGCCGTCTCCGTTCCGCTCACCGCTCTCGAGGAAGCCCAGAAGGTCGCGCGCGCCGTCGTCGAGGAGCTCAACGCGTGAGCCCGCGGCTCGACGCCCTTCGCGCCCTACCCCCACCTCTCTTGTGCGGACATCGCGGCGTGCGCGGCGCGCGCGCCGAGAACACGATCGCCGCGATTCGGCTCGCCGCGGAAGAAGGAGCCGACGGCGTCGAGATCGACGTGCGACCGTGCAAATCGGGCGAGCTCGTCGTCATCCACGACGCGGATCTGGCGCGCGTGACAGGCGGCCGAGATCGGCGCCGCGTCGCCGACCTCGCGCTACGCGATCTCGAGAAGATCGAGCTGGCCGAGGGAGACGGACCGCCCTCGTTGCGCCGCGTGCTCGAGCTCACGAAGCACCTCGGCCTCGCGCTCAACGTCGAGCTCAAGCGAGACGTGCCGTGGCGGCTCGGTGCCGTTCGCGCCCTCGTCCGCGAGCTCGCTCGCACGCCCGGAGAGCAGGCGATCGTCGTCTCGAGCTTCGATCCTGCGATGCTCCTCGCTTTCCGCGCTCTCGACCGCGCTACGCCGACCGCCCTGCTCGTCGAGCCCGTGGGACTCGCGCGCCACCTCGAGCGCGGCGCCCAGTGGTTCGGCCGCTTCGTTCATCCGGAGCACACGATGGTCACCGGCGCACGCCTCGCGCGCTGGAAGCACCACGGCCTCACCGTGGTGACCTGGACGGTGAACGACGCCGCGGAGATCGAACGACTCCTCGCGCTCGGCGTCGACGGCATCATCACGGACGTGCCGAGCGCCGCGAGGCCACTCGTCGAACGAGCGCGGGCGGCGCGACCCAAGGTGAGCCAGACACCGTCCTAGTCGCGGCAGTCCACGAAGATCTTCTCGATGGCGCTCGGCACCGGCTGCGTGAACGTCCCCTCGGGCAGCGGCGGGTTGAGGCTCACGTCACCGTACTGAAAGAGCACGTCGTCTTCGGTGTACGGCACGACGATTCGGATCGAGCGCGGCACCGGCGCCGTACACGGACCGCCGCTCGGTGGGACCGGCGGCGCGACGCCGTCCTCGTCCACGCGCGGCGGCGCGGTGTGCGCGGGTTCGTGGCGCCCGAGCTCCGCCGTGTAAAGCACGACGCCCTGCTGCTCGACCTCGACGCCTCGCACGCGCGCGCGCTGCGCTTGCCAAGGCGCCTCGTAGTCCTCGTCGGGCACGTCGAGGAGGACGGTCTGTTTCGCGCCGCGCGTGCTCGGCAGGGTGACGCGGTAGTGGCCGTCGTCCCAGGCGATCGTGAGCTCGCTCGTCTCGTGCACGAGCAGCGGCGCCTCGCCGCGCAGCAAGTAGACGAGCGCGTGGCCGGGAACCGGGACCTGCGTCAGTCGCGCGAGGTTGCATGCGCTCGCGGGGCCGTAGAAGAATTTCTGATTGGCGAGATCGGCGAGCTGAAAATGCCGCCCGTCGGACGTGAGCGTGAACGCTGGCGTATTGAGCGGGCTCACGACGTCGATGCGCACGCGCGCGGGGTTCACGAGAAAGAGGTCCGCTTTGCCACGGACGCGTCCGCGCTCACCGAAGTGATCGATCTTCGCCTCGCCCTGAACCCCGTTGACGCACGCATAGGTGGCCTTCATGCGCTCGAGAGCATCGGCGCCACTCGGGAACTGCGAGCGCGGCGGGGGCCTTCCGCATCCAGCGAGCACAGCCAAGAGCGCGAGCGCGCGCGGGTCACGCACACGCGTCGCCGACGCGAACGTCGTCGACGATGACCGGACAGCCAAGAGCGCGAGCGCGCGCGGGTCACGCACACCCCGCCCCGCGCGGCCTCCCACCCATCGTCGAAGAGAGCCCAGCACCTTCATCGGCCACCTCGAGCACGTGGCGAGCCAAGGACTCACCACGCGCACCGAACGAAGCCCGCTCACGAAGAGCGCAGCGCTTCGAAGAGATCGACGTCTGGCATCGCCACGGGATGCGTTGCACGCACGACCGCGACGTTGTGCTCCTCGCAGAGCTTGCCCATCGACGCGGCGTCGAGGACCGTGACCGGCATCGCGCCCTCGGCGACGGCCTCCTCACGCGCGCCCGAGAGGATCTGGCCGCTCGTGAAAATCCAGCCGATCTGGGCGCCGTCGTAGTGGTGCACGTTTCCGCGCAGCTCGGTGACGCGCTCACGGCCGACGTCGCGACCGTCCTTGCGAATCACGATAGCCACGCCCATGCCGCGCCCGAAGCCCACGGCGCCCGGAAGCGCGCCGCCGGGCGAGTGCACGAGGCCGGTGAAGTGCACCTCGACGCCCGATGCCCCCGGGAAGCGCACCGGCTTGAGCCCGCTCACTCCGAGCCGCTCGAGCACGAGCAGACAGAGCTCGACGAACGCGTGCCCCGGAAGCTCCGCGCACTTCGCCGCGAACGCCCGCCGGGCACCGTCGCGAAAGCGCTCGAGCGCCGCGATGGCGTCGCGCTCGAGACGCACGAGCTCCGCGTCGAGCAGCCACTCGGTCAGCGCCACGCGTCCGCCCGTGATGCGGAACCGCGGACGCATCCCGGCCGCGACGCGGCGGCTGATGTCGGCCCGCACCGCGGCGGCGACGTGCGACTGCGCGAGCTGCGTGTCGCCCGTGAGCTTACCGTGCCGCTGCGCCGTATCGACGATCTGGCGAAGCGAGACCGCACCCGCGCCACGGTCGAATGTCCCGAGCAACACCGCGACTCCGTCCGCGAGGTCGCGGCCCGCGAGCCCATCGAGCACCGGAAGGTCGGCCGGCGCGAGCTGCACGACCTGCGGACGCCCGCCGTCGCCGCGCTGATCCATGCGCTGATCCATGCGCTGATCCATGCGATGATCCATGCGCTGATCCATGCGCTGATCGTTGCGCTGCTCGCCGCGCTGGTCCATGCGCTGATCCATGCGCTGATCGTTGCGCTGGTCGCCGCGGATCTCGCGCACGACGGGCCTCGGGGCGCTCCCATCCGCGGGCCGCGAGGCGAGCGGCGTCACCGTGAACGACGGCAACTGGCTGCCATCGCCCGTCGGCTGGGCCTCGGTGCCATTGCGTCCACCGCGCCGACGCCGCCGACGCCGCCGACCACCGCGCCGATCGTCGCCCTCGCCCTCGCCCGCCGCAGCGGCATCGTCGTCGCCACCGAGGATCGGCCGATCGTCGTCCTCTTCCTCTTCGAACATCGTCGCGGCGCCCGCTGCCATCTCGGCGCGCAGCTGCTCATCACGAGATGGCGGCACGCCCAACTCGCTCAATGCTGGGCTCGCCGTCGGGCGCGCGGCGGCCGGCGCTGCCATTGGCGCAGCAGGTGGCTTCGAGGGCGACTCCCCCTCTTCGGACTCCTCGTCGATCGCCGCTGAAGCGAGCTCCGCCTCGTCGACGTCCCCCTCGTCGGAGTCGCCCCCCGGCTTCGCGAGCTCGCTCATGGCGCGCTCGATCGTCGCCCTGTCCCACTCCCGCAGCGCAAAGACGCCCGGCTTCACCCGCACGAGCGCGTCGTCCTCGCCGCCCTTCTTCAGCGTCGCGGCGAGCCGCGCCCCCATCGTGACCTCGGGGCTCTTGCCCACGTGGCTGAGGAGGTTCTTCTCGATCGCGATCTCGGTGATCTCTTTGTAGTGCAGCGGTCGGCCACACAGCCGCAGCACCTCGCGTGCCGCATCAGTGAATGTCATTCGTATCTCTCCAGTGTCATCGAGCGGCGCGTCTTGCGCATGCCGCCGCGGCGCCCGGCTCGGGCACGCTTGACGTTGCAAGCGCGCTCCAAGCTCCGGGGCGATCCGGCGTTTTGGATGTCCGCCACGCTGGCCGTGGAAACCAACTTCACACGCGCCCGCTACGTGGCACGCGGCTCGTAACACGCGACTCCATGCCGGTCAACGAAAGCCCCGACACGAAGCCCCGCCACCTGTCACGCACGACGGAGCGGTGCGCTCGTGGGTGGGTATCCTGACGTCCATAGATCCGCGCTGGATTTTGAAATAATTGAAAATTCTCGCGACGGTGCGTTGCCCCGCCCGGTTTCATGCACATGATGTCGCGGTCCCGGAAAGCACACCGGCAACTGCGGCGGCTCCCGGGATTTTTCGACGCCCTACGTACCGACGGTCGGCCAGCGCGGACTAATCCGTAGACTGAGTACCGGCAGCCGGAGCGGAGGGCAGAAAGACCGCTACGAACATGGCACTGAATGCATACCTCAAGCTCAAGGGACAGAAGACCGGCGAAGTAAAGGGCTCGGTCACGCAGAAAGGCCGCGAAGGCAAGGTCGCCATCATCGGCTTCAACCACGAGATTGTCTCGCCGCGCGATCCCGCGAGCGGCTTGCCCACCGGCAAGCGCATGCACAAGCCGTTCACCATCACGAAGGAGCTCGATAAGGCGACGCCGCTCCTCTACAACCTGCTCGTCAACAACGAGAACGTGAGCGAGTGGGAGCTGCAGTGCTGGAGGCCATCGGCGACCGGCGCCGAGCAACAGCACTTCACGATCAAGCTCACCAACGCCAACATCGCCTCGATTCACGCCCGGATGCCCAACAACAAGAATCCGGAGCTGATGAAGTACGAGATCAACGAAGAGGTGGCGTTCACCTACCAGAAGATCGAGTGGACCTGGGTCGACGGAGGCATCACGGCTCTCGATGACTGGGAGAGCCCGGTCGCCTGACCCCACGCACTCGGCACCCGCCCGCTCCGGGCTCAGCGCCGGCACGAAGCCGTCGAGGATTTCCCTCGGCGGCTTCGCTGCGTTTGTGCGCCAAACGCGGGGCTCATCTCAAGCCCCGAGCGTCGCCGACACTTCGCGGTAGAGCGCGCTGAGAGCGTCGTCCAGCCCCTCGGGGTTCGTCCCGCCAGCTTGCGCCATGTCGGGTCGCCCGCCGCCCGACCCGCCGACCGCCGCAGCGACCGGCTTGATGAGCGAGCCCGCCTTGAGGCGCGCGGTCGCCGCCTTGCTCACGGTGAGCACGAGCTGCGCCTTGTCGCCGAGCTTGCAAGCTGCGAGGACGGCGCTCTCGTCACCGAGCATGTCGCGCAGCTTCTCGGCGAGCTCGCGCAACGCGGCCATGTTCGTGCCGTCGGGGACGCGCACGGCGAGCACCCGCACGCCCGCGATCGTCTGCGCGCCCGAGAGCATCGCGTCGACCCCGCCGCCGCCACTGCCGCCCTCGAGCAGCTCTTTTTCGAGTTCCTTGACGCGCTTGTCGAGCTGCTTCTCGCGGGCCACCATCTTGTCGATGCGCTCGGCGAGATCGCCGCCGCTCGCCTTGGCCGCGAGGCGCGAGCGACGCAGCTCGTCATCGAGCTTGCGCACATGCTCGAGCGCGTTCGTGCCCGTCGCCGCCAAGATGCGCCGCACGCCGGCGGCAATTCCGCCCTCGCTCACGATCTTGAAGAGGCCGATCTGCCCGAGCGACGCGCAGTGCGTGCCGCCACAGAGCTCGACCGAGTCGCTCGTCATCGTCAGCACCCGCACGAACTCGCCGTACTTTTCCTCGAAGATCGCCATCGCGCCGGTCTTGCGCGCCTCGGCGATCGGCAGCACCTCGGTGACGACCGGCGCCGCGGACAGGATCTTCGCGTTCACGAAATCTTCGATGGCGCAGAGCTCACTCGGCGTGAGCGCTTGATTGTGCGTGAAATCGAAGCGCAGTACGTCCGCGCCGACGAGCGAGCCCTTCTGTTGCGCGTGCTCGCCGAGGACCTTGCGAAGCGCCCAGTGCAAGAGGTGGGTCGCCGAGTGATTGCGTCGCGTCGCCGTCCGTCGCGCATGATCGACCTCGAGCCGCACATGCGCGCCCACCGCGAACCGGCCGCTCTCGACGCGCGCTCGGTGGAGCGTGACTTCGCCGTAGTGCCGCTGCGTCCCGGTCACACGCAACGTGAGCCCATCGCCGGTGATGAGCCCGGTGTCGCCGGTCTGCCCGCCCGCTTCCGCGTAGAACGGAGTCGCCGATGTTGCGACCTCGACCTCGTCTCCGGCAGACGCCTCGTCGGCGACCACGAGCCTCATGGCGCCGTCGGCGCCTCGTACATGCCGGACGATCGCGACGACCTCGCTCTCGCCCGACTCGACGTCGTAGCCCGTGAAGGTCGTCCGCGGGGCGCGATGTGCGACGTCGCGGTAGGCCGGATCGAGCGCCGCGCGGGCGTCGATCGGGCCGTCGGCCTTTTCCTCGCCTCCCACGATCTCGCGCGCGCCCGTGGTGTCGACGCTCACCCCGTGCTCCCGGCAGATCACCTCGGTGAGATCGAGCGGGAAGCCGAACGTCGTGTAGAGATCCGCGGCGGCCGGCGCCGAGAGCTGCTCCGCCCCAGCCTTCGCGAGCGCGCCAAAATGCTCGTCGAGGATCTTGATGCCGCGCCGCAGTGTCGTGCGAAAGCGCGCCTCTTCGCCCTCGCAGACTCGCTCGATGAGCTCTCTCCGCGCCACGAGCTCGGGGTGATCCTCCGCCATCGCGGTCACGACCGCGCCTGCGATCTCGTGGAAGAACGGCCGCTCGATGCCGAGCCGGTGTCCATGGCGGATCGCGCGGCGCATCACCCGCCGCAGCACGTACTCACGCTTCTGCCGCTCGGGCAGAACGCCCTCGGCGACCAGGAACGCGGTCGTGCGCGCGTGATCGGCGATGACACGCATCGATACGTCGTCGTCGCCCGCCCCGCCCGTGTAGCGCTTGCCCGCCACCTCTTCGATGCCGGCGATGAGCCCGCGCAAGAGGTCCGTGTCGTAGTTCGAGCTCTTGCCCTGAACGACGCCCGCGAGACGCTCGAGACCGGCGCCCGTGTCGATGCTGGGCGCCGGCAGCGGGACTGCCACCGCACCCTCGGCGGCGCGGTCGTATTGCATGAACACGAGATTC
>SYFR01000162.1 GCA_005800325.1 Myxococcales bacterium
CAACAGGCGCGCGGATCGCGCCGTCGAGCCGCGCGCCCCTCACCGTCGCCGCGACCCCGGCCGCGCGCGCCGCCAGCACGGCCCAGACTGCTTCGCCCGCTGCGTCACACGCTGCGCGCGCTGGGACGGCGGATTCGAAGGCCAAGCCGGCAGCCGCGCGTCCCACAGTCTCCGAGCCGCCGACCGAGCCCAAGCGTGCCACCGACACGCGCACGACGGATGCGCCCACGATCCCGCAGCGCCGCGCTCCCGCGCCGATCGCTCCCGCGTTGAGCAAGCGTTCGAAGAAGGTGGTGCGGCGCTCGGGACGCGACTGATTGACGCGCGGAGAACGCCGCGCACAATGCGACTGATTGACGCGCGGAGAACGCCGCGCACAATGCAGCGCCGTGACGCAATCGCGACGCGACCGCACCGGCAAGGCCTGGCCCGAGCTGCTCGAGCTGCTCAAGACGCACTCCTACCGCCGCGGGACCGTCGTCCTCGCCTCCGGCAAAGAGAGCGACTTTTTCATCGACTGCAAGCAGACGGTGCTGCTCGCCCGCGGACATCAGCTCGTCGGCGAGCTCATGCTCGACGCCTTTCGCCACCTGCGCGTGAATGCCGTCGCCGGGGTCGAGCTCGGCGGCTGCCCGCTCGCGAGCGCGGTGTCGCTGATCAGCGCGCAGCGCGGCCGACCGCTCGACGCCCTCTACGTTCGCAAAGAGGTCAAAGACCACGGCAGCCGCCGCAAGGTCGAGGGGCCGATGCGCAGCGGCCTCGGCGTCGTGCTGCTCGAGGACGTGATCACGACCGGCGGCTCGACGCTGCGGGCGCTCGACGTGCTTCAGGCCGAAGGCGCCGAGGTCGCGGGGGTCGTGGCGCTCGTCGATCGCTTGGAGGGTGGCGTCGAAGCCATCGCCGCACGCGGCGTCGAGGTCGTCACGCTCTTCACGCGCCAGGACTTCCTGGCGGAAGAAGATCTCGACACCACCATGAACGAGCCGACCGTCGCCGACTGAGCGACGGGCATCATGACGCGAGCGCGCGGGGACCTGCGCGGCGACGTCGGCATCGGCGCCATCGACACTAGCCCGCGAGGGCCTGCGCGGCAGCATCGATGGTGCGATCGATGTCCGCCTCGGTGTGCGCGGCTCCGAGAAATGCCGCCTCGTACATCGACGCGGGCCAGTAGACGCCACGCTCGACGAGGCCGCGGTGAAAGCGCGCGAACCGCTCCTTGTCTTGGCGCGCAGCATCGTCGAACGTGCGGATCGGGCCTGGCGCGAAGAACAGCGTGATCATGGCGCCGACGCGCTGCACGCACGACGGGACGCCCGCCTTCGCGGCTGCGCTCGCGAGGCCCAGCTCGAGCCGTGCGCCGAGCGCCTCCAGCTTTTCGTAGAGCGCGGGCTCGAGCAAGGAGAGGGTGGCGAGCCCGGCCGCGACGGCGACCGGATTGCCGCTCAAGGTGCCGGCTTGGTACACGGGCCCGAGCGGCGCGACGCGGCTCATGATGTCGCGCCTTCCGCCGTAGACGGCGAGCGGCAGGCCCCCGCCGGCGATCTTGCCGAGCGTCGTGAGATCCGGCGTGAGCCCGAAGCGCCCCTGCGCGCCCGCGATGCCGAGGCGGAAGCCAGTCATCACCTCGTCGAAGATCGAGACGGCGCCGTGTGTCTTGCACAGCTCGACGATCGCCTCGAGAAATCCGGGCTCGGGCGGGACGCAGCCCATGTTGCCGACCACGGGCTCGACGATGACCGCCGCGATCTCGCTGCCACGCGCGTGGACCAGCTCGCGCAGCGCGGCGACGTCGTTGTAGGCGAGCGTGAGCGTGGTGCGCGCGACGGCGCTCGTGACGCCGGCCGAGTCGGGCTCGCCGAACGTCGCCGCTCCGCTCCCCGCCTTGACCAACAGGTGATCGGCGTGGCCGTGGTAGCAGCCCTCGAATTTCACGATGAGCTCGCGCCCCGTGAACCCGCGCGCCACGCGAATGGCGCTCATCGTGGCCTCGGTGCCGCTCGAGACGCAGCGCATGAGCTCCATGCTCGGCACGAGCTGGTTCACGAGCTCTGCGAACACGACCTCGCGCTCGGTCGGCGCGCCGAAGCTCAGTCCTTCGCCGGCCGCGGCCTGCACCGCGCGCACGACCTCGGGGTGCGCATGCCCGAGGATCGCCGGCCCCCAGCTGCCCACGTAGTCGATGTACTCGTTACCATCGACGTCGACGACGCGCGCCCCGTGGCCCCGCGCGATGAAGGGCGGCTCCCCGCCCACCGCACGGAACGCACGCACGGGGCTGTTGACGCCAGCGACGATGACGCGCTCGGCGCGCGCAAAGAGGGCCTTCGAGCGATCGTGCTTCATGGGCGCGCTGTCTACCACGCTCGGCGCAGCCCAGCACCCGCAGCTCTCCAATGGGCGCTCGCGCGAATCGACCACGTCGGGGGCTCGCGCCGCTCCCATGCTGCGCGCCGAAGTTTGCGGGCGCGCGGAAAAACGGCCAGATTCTCGTCCGTCATGCCGCAGCTCGTACCCCGCCGCTCGCTGCTCGCGCTCGCGCTGCTCGGGCTCGGGGGGCGCGCCGCGGCGAGCGAGGCTTCCTTCGAGGTGCGCGATCTCGAGCTCGCCGGCGATCGCCGCATCGGCCGGCGCATGACCTTGCTCGTGCCGCGCCACACGCCGGGGCCCGTGCCGCTGCTCGTCCTGCTTCACGGGCTCGGCGAGACGCACGACGAGCGCCTCGGCGCGCATGCGTGGCTCGACCGCTACGGGCTCGGCACGTCGTACGAGCGGCTCTTGCGTCCGCCCGTCGCGCCGCTATCGAGCAAATCGCGCCATTTTGACGACGCGCGACTCGCGGAGCTCAATCGGGACCTCCTGGCGCATCCGTTTCGCGGGCTCGCGGTCGCATGCCCCTTCACGCCGAACGTGTACCGCGCCACCGACCGCAAGACGCTCCTCGACGCCTACGCCGGGTGGCTCGCCGACGAGGTCATCCCGCGCGCGCGCCGCGAGGCCGACGTGCTGCCCGGCCCGAAGCACACCGGGCTCGACGGTTGCTCGCTCGGCGGCTACGCGGGCCTCGAGGTCTTGCTGCGCCGACCCGCGCTGTTCGGCGCGTGGGGCAGCGTGCAAGGCGCCCTCGGCGGCCACCGCGTCGCGCGCTACGCCGAAGAGCTCCGCGCCGTCGTGAGCGCCCACGGCACGCGCCTGCACCTCGAGACGAGCCTCGGCGATCCGTTCCGCGGCGTGAACGAGTCGCTGTCCTTGGCTCTCACGAAGCTCGGCGTGAGCCACGATTTCGTGATGCCGCCGGGACCGCACGATCAGCCGTTCTTGCGCGACAGCGGCACGCTCGAGATGCTCCTCTGGCACGACCGCGCGCTCCGGTAGCGGCGGCGGCGCGCCCTCGGGAACCTGCCAACGAGGCCGGGGCGCGTCAGGCCTCGCCGACGGTCCGCATCGACATGAGGTTCGTCGCCGTGAGGCCCATGAGCGCGAACCCCTGCTGCCACCGCTCTTCCGGGCCCACGTCGAACAGGATGCTCGCGTCGAGCGGCGTCGGCAGCCACGCGCCGCGGGCGATCTCGCTCTCGAGCTGTGAAGGCGCCCAGCCCGAGTAGCCGAGCACCACCATGCGCCGCGCCGCGCGCCGAGACGCGCCATCGCCTTCGCGCGCGATCTGTCGGGCGAGCTTGTCGAAGGCATCGCGCGACGAGGTGACTCGCAGCCGCGGCCCGACCGAGATCACGCCCTCGCCACGCATGCGCCCGTCTTCGATCACGAGCCAACCCGAGCGCGGCTGGACCGGGCCGCCGAGCCACACCGGCGAGGCGTCGTGGCGGCACTCGCCATAGCCCTCTTGTTGGAGCAGCTCGCCGACCGTGATCGCCGACATGCGATTGACGACGAAGCCGAGCGCGCCCTCTTCGTCGTGGGCGGCGAGCAGCACGACGGCGCGATCGAAGTTCGGATCGCCGAGCGGCGGCGACGCGATGAGAAACCCAGGCGCCAGGCTCTTGAACGGCATCGGTCTAGGAGGCGACCGGTCGAGGTTGTCCTACGCACCCGCGACGCGCAACACAATTCCTGGCGCGCCTCCTTGGGCGCGCAGCCAGGCGCGCGAGGCTCGGCGTCGCCATGACGAAACCCCCGCCGTTTCGCGCGAGGCGCACGCGTTGCATTGCCTTCCGGTCGCCCCGACCCACGTCGGGCATTGAGAAGGAGCAAGCCATGTTGGGTGAGAAATTCGCAGAAGAAAAAGGCAAGATCATGGTCGAGCGCGTCCTGCCGAGCGCGACCAACACACCGACGATGGAATCGACGTTCGTCGCCTCGGGTGTCCTGCTCGGCCTGAACGTGAAAAACAACGGGACGTTCCAAGCGACGCTCCGTCCCGACGGCTCGGTCTTCGGTGAGGCCCAGGGCATCGTCCAAGGCCAAGACGGCAGCATGGCCACGTGGCGCGGCCAGGGCGTCGGCCTCGTCGAGCCGAGCGGCGCGGTGAAGTATCGCGGCGCGATCTACTACGCGACGAGCGCGGCGCGGTGGTCGCGCCTCAACAAGATCGCCGGCGTGTTCGAGTGCGACCTCGACGCGGCCGGCAACCTGACGAGCTCGGTGTACGAATGGCGGTGAGCGAACCGCGCTCGGCGCGGCGGCGGGCAGCGTCGAAGGGCGATCGCCGGCTGCCCAACCGACGAGCGACGTCGTAGGCTCCGGCCGGCCGCGGCGAGCAGAGCTTCGCGCCGCGCCGAGCTCCGGTGAACGACGCCTCCAAGACCTCACGCGCCGCGATGGGCGACAGCGTCGATCCGGCGCGTGAGCCTCGTCACGTGCACGCCGAAGCCGGCACGCCCACCGCTCCACGAGCGCTGCCCGCCGCGCCGGTGCGCGTCGCCTTCGTGCAGGGGACGATCACCGTCGAGAACCTCGGCACGCACGCCTCGCTAGCGCCGAGCTCGCTGCGCTTCGACCCGCGCACGGGCTGCCACCGCGCTCCGGCGCACGCCTACGCCGAGCTCATCTTGTGGCTGCGCGCCAACGCGGTCCCGTTCGTCGACGACGCGCGCCGCTATGACGACCTCGTGCTCGGAAACCTGGCGCGGCAAGAGCCGTTCTTCTACCAGCGCGAGGCGATCCAGGCGTGGGAAGCCGCGGGCGGACGCGGGGTCGTCGTGCTGCCGACCGGCGCCGGCAAGACGTTCGTCGCGGTCATGGCCATCGATCGACGCGCGCGCTCGACGCTCGTGGTCGTTCCGACGCTCGACCTCTTGCACCAGTGGTTCGATCTCCTCGAGGCCGCCTTCGCCTGCGCCATCGGCATCGTCGGCGGCGGCTACTACGAGCCGAAGCCCATCACGGTCACGACCTACGACTCGGCCTATTTGCACATGGACAAGCTCGGCGACCGCTTCGGGCTGGTCGTCTTCGACGAGTGCCATCATCTGCCGAGCGAGTCGTACTCGACCGCGGCGCGCGCGTGCCTCGCGCCCCTGCGACTCGGGCTGACCGCGACGCCCGAGCGCACCGACGGAGGCGAGGCTCGCTACCATGAGGTGCTCGGCCCGGTCGTCTATCGCAAGGACATCGACGAGCTGAGCGGCACCTACCTCGCGAGCTACGAGACGCAACGGATCGAGGTCGATCTCACTGTTGCCGAGCGCACCGAGTACGTCGAAGAACGCGCCATTTACACCGGGTTCTTGCGGCTCCACGGGATCCGCATGAGCCAGCCGAGCGGCTGGGGCGAGTTTCTCGCGCTCGCGTCACGCACCGCGGACGGGCGGCGCGCCTTCGTCGCCTACCGCAGGCAACGGCAGCTCGCGCTCACCGCGACGGAGAAGCTCGCGACGCTCGAGCGGCTCTTGCACGCGCACCGCCACGATCGCGTGCTCGTCTTCACCGACGACAACGCCACCGCCTACGCCATCGCCGAGCGCTTCCTCGTCGCGGTGATCACGCACCACACGAAGGTGAAGGAGCGGAGCCTCATCCTCGCGGCGTTCAACCGGGGCACGCTCGGCGTCGTCGTGACCTCGAAGGTGCTGAACGAGGGCGTCAACGTGCCCGATGCCAACGTGGCGGTGGTGTTGAGCGGCAGCGGGTCGGTGCGCGAGCACGTGCAGCGGCTCGGGCGGATCCTGCGCAAGCGCGAGCACAAGCGCGCCATCCTCTACGAGCTCGTGAGCCGCAACACCGCCGAGGTGACGACGAGCGAGAAGCGCCGGGAGCACCGTGCTTACAAGTGAGCTCGTTCGCGTCCGCTGCACGGGCACCACGATCGCGCCGCGATGGCTCACGCCGCCCGAGCGCGAGCGGGCGTTCGTCGTCGTCACGCGGATGCAGGGCTTGCTCGCGGCCCACGTCGGCTCGAGCCGGCAAGACGTGGAGCAGGCGCTCTTCGGCCTCGAGCACGAGCCGCGGGACCGGCTCGTCGTGCTCGGTCTCAAGAAGCTGCTCTTCGATCGCTGCGACTTCACCGCGCCCGAAGGTCCCGATCCCCAGGCGCTGCGCGAGGAGGTCTTCGGGCTCGCGTCCGCGCGTCGTCGCGAGCTCGCTCCGATGGGTGCGCTCGACCGTGCACTGCTGCTCGCGGAGGTCGCGGCGCGGCACGGCACCGACGCCGCCACGATCGAGCGGCGGCTCTTCGCCGACCTGCCGAAGAACGAGCTGCTCGAATCCTTCGAGCCGTGGGCCCCCGAGGCGCTGTTCGAGCGCTACGACCTCGCCCTCGCACAGGGCGTGCTGCTCCGAGCCACGCGCGTCCAGATCACGCTCCTGGGCGAGCGCGCGGGCACCGTGCGTGGGGTGTTTCGCGCGGCGCGGTTTCACGGCCTGCTCCACCAGGTCGAGCGCACGAGCGAGGGCGCGAGCACCGGTTATCGCATCGTGCTCGACGGGCCGATGAGCCTCTTCTCGGCGTCGCAGCGCTACGGGCTCGCGCTCGCGCTGTTCTTTCCACGGGTGCTCGCGTGCCACGATTGGCGCCTCGAGGCGGACGTCCTCTGGGGCAAGCAGCGGCGCGCTCTCTCCCTCGAGCTTGGCCCCGCGGATGGGCTCGTCGCTCGCGGCGCCGCGATCAACGGCGTCGCCCCCGAGCTCGAGGCCTTCGTCGCCGGGTTCCGCAAGCTCGAGGCCCCTTGGTCCGTCGCGCACAACGAGGACATCGTCGCGCTGCCGGGCGAGCGCGCGATCATTCCGGATCTGCTGTTCGTCAACCAAGCGACCGGCGAGCGCGTCTACCTCGAGGCGTTCGGCTACTGGAGCCGCAGCGCGGTGTGGCAGCGCATCGAGACCTTGCGCCGCGCGAGCTTCCCGGCGCGCATCCTGCTCGCGATCGGCAAGCACCTGCGCGTGAGCGAAGAAGCGCTCGACGACGAGAGCCTCGGCGAACTCTACGTCTACCGCGAGCGCATGCTCCCGAAGGCGGTGCTCGCGCGCCTCGAGGGCGCGCCACGTCCGCTCGAGGCGAGCGACCGACTCGCCACCTGACGAACCGTCAGGAAACGAGCGCGGCGCCGCGCGTCACTTGAGGCGCAGGCCGATGACCCCGAGCTCGGGCAGGCCCTCGCCGTCGTTGGTCACGATCGTGGCCCCGTCGCCGCTCACGGTCGCGCCCGCGACGATCGCCCAGCCGCCGTACGGCGCCCAGTGATCGAACGTCTCGGTGCCGTTGAGCCACACCTCGACCTCGGCGCCCGGCGCCCACGCGTCCTCGTTTTTCACAGTGAGCTTCGCGGGCGGGCAAAACCTGGTGTTGATCGGCGCGAGCCCGACGAGCCGAGCGATCGTGTATGGAGCGGCTGAGACCGCCGGGAAATTCCCGTCCGTCGGCGCGAACATCACCGCGCGGAATCCGTCCTCACCGGCCTTGTAGATCGTGGGATCGACGTTGATCGCGGTACCCGCCGCGAGCTCGAGCGACACGACGCCGCTCGTCACCGTCTTGCCGGCCTCGAGCGCGACGCCCTCTGCCACCGGCGGCAGCGCCACGGTATGAATCGCCCCGAACTTGGCGTCGGGCAGCGTGGGCAGCGGCGTCCCCATCTTCACGTAGCCGATGCCGTTGCCGTAGAGCAGCCGCACGTCGCTGAGCTCTTTGCCGCCGCCGGCTACCATCATCTGGCCGTCGGCGCCGGTCTTGCCGGACAAGCAGAGGTTCGTGCCGCACACGTCGGCGAGCAGCGCGGCCGCGGGCTTGCCGTCGATGCCGAGGATCGTCGCGGTGACGTCGCCGACGTTCGACTTGACCCCGGGGTGCGCGGGCTCGGGCGAGGGGCAAGCCTCGCCGCTGCTCGAGCTCGTCATGCCCGAGCTGCTCGTGGGCATGCCGCTCGTCGTGGTCATGCCGCCGCTGCCCACCGTCGCCGTCGCGCTTCCGCCGGCTCCCGCGGTCGTCTCTCCCGCGGAGTCGCTGCAGCCGCTCGCGGCGGCGGACGACGCAAGGAACGGGAGAGAAATCCAGAGGTGCGAAGCGGATCGAAGGCTCATCGGCAAGGCGTACCACGACGGTCCCCCGCGACGCGAGCCGCCCGAAGCGCACGCGCGAAAGTGCGCCCTTTCCTTGGGGCACGCCTTGGCGTATGGGTCGGGCCATGGCTTGGACGCGCCTCCACGGGATCGGTGCCTTCGCGGCTGGCTTCGCGTTGGTCATCAGCTGCGCCACCGGCACGACGACGGATTTCGAGGACGGCGCGGGAGGCTCGGGAGGATTGGGCGGCGGCTTCCCGGTGCCATCCCAGTCGAGCAGCTCGGGCCAGACCGGGAGCAGCTCGAGCCAGTCCTCGAGCAACTCCTCCGCGGCGAGCCAGAGCAGCTCGCAGTCCGCCGCGCAGAGCGCGACTTCCGGCCAGGCGGCGAGCCCTGCCGCCCAGAGCGCGATGTCCTCGGGCGGAATCGCAGCGACCTGCGACAGCGCGGGCGCGTGCGGCGGAGGCTGCTGCTGCGACGCCCTGAATGCATGCCTGGATGAGGCGCTGTGCAGCGGGCTCGGGGGGATCTGCCTCTAGCTGCCCGATCGATCTCGGCCCCAAAAGGGTCCAGATGCTAGGCGACGAGGAGCGAGGAACGGAGCGCACTCATGTATTCATGTGCGTGAGTACCGCAGCGACGAAGGCTTACCGGAGGGAGGCGAGCAACGCTCGCGTCCCGAGGTCACGCAAGGCGCGAAGCGCCGCGTACACGACGCAGGTGGGCCCTTTTCGGGCCGAGATGCTAGCTCGCGAGCGCGGCGATCTGCGCGGCGAAGCCCCGCGCCGTGTAATAGACGAACTCGAGCCGTGCCATGCGCACGTGGTCACCGTTGCGAAGCGCGTGCGGCGCGAGCGGCGCGAGGTTGTTGCCTTCGACGCTCGTGCCGTTGAGTGACCCGAGATCGACGAGCTGTTGGGGTCGCGTCACCGTGAAGCCGCAGTGTTGCTGCGAGAGCGTGTACTCCGGGATGACGATGTCGCACGACGCAGCCTGACCGACGAGGATGAGCGCGTCGTCACGGAGGAAGTTCGCGCGCACGATCGGCCAGACGCGCTCGATCACCGAGCCCGTCGGCAAGTACTCGGTGTCGCCCGTCGCCTTGTGCGTGCGTCGCTCGCGCCGCGGAACCGCTGCCACCTCGCCGACGATCATCGTGCCCACGATCACGGGCTCGACGCACACCTCGGCGAAGTCCTCCGCCCCGAGCTCGCGGAAGCGCCGGATGAAGTCGCGAAGGTGTTTGGTCCCCGCGCTCACGCGTCACGCTCCCACGATGGCCTCGAGGCACGCATCACGCCGCGCGCGCAGCTCGCCCAACGTCACCTCGAGGATCGGTGCGCCGCGACGAACCACGAGCCTCCCGCCGCCCGTCGAACCGAGCACGATCGCCGGCACGTTCGCCGCGCGCGCACGGGCGAGCACCGTGTCGGCGCTGCCAGGTGACACGGAGACGACGACGCGCGACGGCGCCTCGCCGAAGAGCGCCGCCGCGACGGGCTCGCTGCCGTCGAGCGTGATGTCCGCGCCCACCTCGGGATCGGCCGGACCGTCGCCGACGCAGCACTCGGCGAGCGCGATCGCGAGCCCACCGTCCGACACGTCGTGTGCGCTCGCGAGGACTCTTGGCGCGCTGCGCGACAGCTCGAGCAACAAGCGCTGTAGCCGCGCCTCGAGCTCGAGATCGATCCCCGGCGGCGTGCCCTTCACCTCGCCGGTGTGAGCGCTCACCCACTCCGAGCCGCCGAGCGGACCGCCGGAGCTCGCGCCGAGCAGCAACACGGTGCGGCCGGCCTCGCAGAACCGCGAGGGGACGACGTGCGCGTCGGCATGCACGAGGCCAACCCCGGCGATCGTCGGCGTCGGCACGCGCGCGCGGCCGTCGGTCTCATTGTCGCGGCTCACGTGGCCCGACACGATCGGCACCGCGAGCGCGCGGCCCGCCGCCGCGATCCCGACGATGGCGCGCGCGAACTGGCGCATGACGTGGGGCCGCTCGGGCGAGCC
>SYFR01000163.1 GCA_005800325.1 Myxococcales bacterium
GCGCACTACAAAAGGCGCACTACAAAAGGCGCACTACAAAAGGCGCACTACAAAAGGCGCACTACAAAAGGCGCACTACAAAGTGCCTACTTGCGATGCTGCGTGATGTAGTCGATCGCGTCCTGGACGCTGCGGATCTTCTCCGTGTCTTCGTCCGGGATCTCGATCTCGAACGCCTCTTCGAAGGCGAGCACGAGCTCGACCAGACCGAGCGAGTCGGCACCGAGATCGTCAATGAACGTCGACTCGGCTTTGATCTCGTCTTCGTCGACGTCGAGTTGCTCGGTGATGATTCGCTTGATCTCAGCGGTGATGTCCAGGTCCGCCATGTTCGTTCCTCCAGAGAGTTGCTCGCGGGCGTCCGCCACGCGACCGCCGCGACTAGTACCCGATCGGCTAGTGCCCTGCAACCGAAGTCCCGTCCCCGTCGAGCCGATTGAAGCGACGCACTACACGTACATGCCGCCGTTGACGCGCAATGTTTGTCCGGTGATGTAGGCCGCCTCGTCCGACGCAAGGAACGACACCGCCGCCGCCACCTCGCGCGCCGTGCCGATGCGCCCGAGCGGGATCGCCTTCATGAGCTCGGTGCGCGCCGGCTCGGCGATGGCCGCCGTCATGTCCGTCTCGATGAAGCCGGGCGCGACCGCGTTGATCGTGATGCCGCGGCTCGCGTACTCCCGCGCGAGCGTCCTCGTCACGCCGATGAGCGCCGCTTTGCTCGCGGCGTAAGCGACCTGGCCGGCGTTGCCGAGCTCGGCCACGACGCTCGACATGAAGATGACGCGGCCGCCCCTGGCGCGCATCATCGACTTGATGGCCGCGCGTGCACATCCGAGCGCTCCCTTCACGTTCACGGCCAGAAGCTGATCGAGGTCGTCCTCTTTCACGCGCAAGAGCAGCCCATCCTTCGCGATCCCGGCGTTCGCGACGAGCACGTCGAGCCGCCCGTGGCGCTTGGCGATGGCCGCGACGCACTCCTCGGAGGCCAACATGTCACCGACGTCGAAGCCTGCGATTTCGGCGCGTCCGCCCGCGGCCACAATGCCATCGGCGACCTCGCGCGCGGCCGACTCGCCCCGCACGTAGTTCACCACGACCATCGCCCCTTGCGCCGCGAGGGTCTCGGCGATCGCGCGCCCAATGCCACGCGAGCCGCCCGTCACGATCGCCACCTTGTCCTGCAACGAGAACATCGCCATCTCACGACTCCTTCGAATCAAGCGCCTTGCCGCCACCGTTGCCCTCGCCCGTGTGGGCGCGCATGAATGCCGTCTTCTAACCTGCGGGGCTCCCTGCCCGAGCGCGCTAGAACCCCAAGTGCTCGCCGATGCGCTCGATCGACGCGGGATCGGAGACGCTGAGCACGCAGAGCTCCTTGTCGATGCGCTTCACGAGCCCCGCGAGCACCTTGCCGTGACCGATCTCGAGGGCGTGCGTGACGCCGCGCTCGCGCATGCGCGAGATGGTGCGCGTCCACTGGACCGGGCTCGCGACCTGCTCGACCAACGCCTCGAACACGAGCGCCGCGTCGGGCTTCGGAGCGGCGTCGACGTTGGCGAGCACGTCGAAGGCCGGCGCCGACAGCGTGGCACGCGACAGCGCCTCGGCGAGCGGCGCGCGGGCGCTCGTCATGAGCGGCGAGTGAAATGGGGCGCTCACGTTGAGCGGGATGACCTTGCCGCCGCGCTCCTTGCAAAGCACAAGGGCTCGCTCGACCGCGCGAGCTTCACCCGCGATCACCGTCTGCCCAGGCGCGTTGAAATTGGCCGGGCACACGACAGCGCCCGCATCGCATGCGTCTCGGCAGGTCGACTCGATCGCGTCGTCCTCGAGGCCCATCACCGCCGCCATCGCCCCCTGCCCGGCCGGCACCGCGTCCTGCATCGCGCGCCCGCGCACCCGGCACACCCGCACGGCATCCGCGAACGGAATCACGCGCGCGGCGCAGAGCGCGCTGTACTCACCCAGCGAGTGCCCCGCGGCGCAGTCGGGCGTCGGCATGCTCGGCCAGCGTTCGCGCATGGCGGCGAGGATCGCGGCGCTCGTCGTGAGGATCGCGGGCTGCGTATTCGCCGTGAGGGTCAGCTCCGCGATGGGCCCCTCGAAGCACAGCCGCGAGAGGCTCTCTCCGAGCGCCGCGTCCGCAGCGTCGAACACGGCTCGAGCGGCCGGCACGGTCGCGGCGAGCTCTTTGCCCATGCCGACGGCCTGCGATCCCTGTCCCGGAAAGAGCCACGCTACCTTCATCGTCCTTTTCCTCGGAGCGGTCGCGGACCCTAGTTGTGAATCACGGCTGCGCCACCTCAATTCACACCTCGTTCGTCAGTCGCGAAGAGCCGCCTAGCGACGAGCGCGAGCACCCACACTGGATCGCGCAGGGACGTTCTAGTACCCATCGCGATCGTGTTCATCGCGCGCTGGGATCTCGACAAGACCTACCTGCGCACCGACTTCGACACGCTCCGCGATCTCGTGCGCACCGCGTTCGAGCGCCCCGATCAGAAGCGCACCGTCCCGGGCGCGGCCGCGCTGATGCGCGAGCTCGCCGACGCCGAGGTCGAGATCCACATCCTCTCGGGCAGCCCCGAGCAGCTCCGCGGGCGCGTGGCCGAGAAGCTCGCGCTCGATGGCGTCCGCTACGCGAGCCTCACGCTCAAGCCGAACCTCCAGAACCTCCTGCGCCTTCGTCTTCGCGCGGTGCGCGGGCAGCTCGGCTACAAGCTCACGGCGCTCTTGCGTCGGCGTTGCGAGCTCCCGCAGCGCACCGACGAGCGAGGAGAGCTCGTCCGCGAAGCGCTGCTCGGAGACGACGCCGAGGCCGACGCCTTCGTCTACTCCCTCTATGCCGACGTCTGCGCCGGGACCGTGTCGCCGTCCGAGCTCGAAGCCGTGATGCGCGCCGGCGGCTGCTACGACGACGACATCAAAGATGCGCAACGGCTCGCCTCCTACCTCGAGCGCGGCCCGACCGTCGAGCGCATCCTCATCCATCTCGAGCGGCAGTCCGCGCCGTCCGCGTTCGACGACTACGGCCCCCGCGTGGTCCCGTTTTACAACTACCTCCAGGCGGCGTTCGTCCTCTACGACGACGGTCGCCTTTCCGCGCGCGCGGTGCTCCGCATCGCCCAGGACCTCGCCGTGCGCCACCACTTCGACGGCGCGGCACTCGCTCGGAGCTACTTCGAGCTCGCGCGCCGCGGCCACCTCTCGCTACGCGGCCTCGACGCCCTCGAGTCTTCCTTCGCCGCGTGGCTCGCGCACCGCCGGATCGCGGGTGACAGCGAGCTCGCGGTCATGGTCGCCGATCTCGTGCGCGACGCCGCCGAGCTACCCGCTCCGCCGCCGAAGGCACCGCACGTCATCGACTACCGCCGCCAGGTCGAGGCGCACAACCCTCGGCGCACGAAGCGCCACCCTTGAGCGCTACACCCACGCGTTGTTGAGCAGCTCGCCGACGCCCCCCGCGCCCGGCACGATGTACTGGTGGTCGTTGAGCCCCCGCTCTTCGTCCCAGCGCGCCCCCGGCTGCGACGCGAGCGCCGCCTCGCTCGAGAGCCCGCGATCGAGCCGCAGCGCGTAGACGACGACGTCCGGGTGCGCGGCGCGCATGTTGCGCAGATATTCGGGGGTCACCATGAGGTGCATCGCGATGCAGCGCGCGGGCTCCCCGTCGAGCGACGTTTTGTAGTGCTCGATGGCGCTGATCATCGACGAGCCCGTGGCGCCCATCGGATCGGGCAGCAGCACGAAGCGCCCGCCGATGTCGCGCCCAATCTTGGCGTCATGCCACAACGCGCCCGTGACCTCCCCCGCGGCGTTCGTCTGCCGGCTCATGAACAGGTGGTCCTGCCGCACGGACGAAGGCTCGAGCACCTCGTTCAGGAGGTCGAACACCACCTGCGACGGCTGCGTCCCCGCCCGCGCGATCGCCACCGTGACGATCCGCGTGCGCCGGTCGACGACGAGCCCCCGATACACGGCCTCCCGGTGCGTCGAGGCCATGCGCGTCGGCACATCGACTCGCTCCCGCGGCAGCTCCCTCGCGATGACCGTGCGCGCGAGCCCATGGTAGAGGATGTTGATGAGCCGGCCGAGCTCGGGCTGGCGCGTCTCCGGCGAGCCCACCCGCGTCAAGAGCGACCACGCCACCGGATCGTCGGCGAGGTGGACGTTGTCGCCGTAGGCGTGCGAGAGCTCGCTGCCCTTGAACTCGCTCCTGGTGTACGCGCTGTCGATCATCGCGCTTTTTTCTACACCAGCCGAATCAAAGCTTGTTAAGGCTTCTTCCGCGCTGGCCGAGGCTGGCGCATCGTGGCCTCGATTCCGTGGGATCGCAGGCCGCACGCGTGGGTTCGCCACCGTACTCTGACCCTTGTCTTCAAAGAGGTTCCGGCCGTGGACAGCGATTTGGCGGAGGCGATCGACGCGCTCCGGGACAGCTTTCGCCAGCGAAAACTGAAGGCGGTCTTTCGGCAAGGCGACGAGGCCGCCGTGCGCGCGCTCGGCAAGCGCCTCGGCCTGCCGCATCGCTACACCGAGTTTCTCAAGGCCGCCGATCCGGCCGACGTCGAGACCGCCACCCCGACCGAGCGGCTCCGCCTCATCCCCGCCGACGCGCTCGAGAAAGAGCAGCTCGGCTACGGCCGCGGCGACGCGACGACGCCGGCGCGCAACGGCTGGCGCCCCGGCTGGATCGTCATCGGCCACAGCGCGCTCCTCGGCGATCCCTATTTCCTCGACACGACGCGCATCGACGCGGAGGGAGACTGTCCGGTCATGACCGCGATGAACGGCGCCGAGCTCAAGCCGACCCTGTGCGCGTCGAACTTCGCCTGCTTCATCCGCATCCTCGCCACGGCCATGGACGTGGCCCGCGGTTTCGCGCCCAACGTCGCCGACCCCGACGACGAGTACATCTTCCGCGAGGCGCTCGCGCCGGGACTCCGCGCGGTCGATCCGGCCGCTGCGCGCGCGCGGCACTGGACCTGAGCGCCGCCCGCCGCGAGCCCCCGAAACGAGGGGCTGCACCGGGCCGCACGACCTTGCTGCCTGCGTTTCGCCGGGCCTGACCGCCGCGCGAACCCGTTGACTGAAGGGCCGCATCCGACTATGCCCCAGCGCGCCGCTGCTTCCATAACGGCAGGAGTAACTAAACTTACGATCTCCTGCCTCGAAGCGGCATCACAGCGCACAATCATTCGGAATTTAAGTCCTTATTCCGTGGCCTCGTTCCTGCATACCGCAGCGGCGCCGCGGGCCCTGAGCGCCTGTGCGGTGTGAGGACGACACTAAGGAGGTCCTTCGATGACTAGGAATTGGGTGCGAACTGCCCTTCTCGGAGCGGCGATTGCGGCAGCGGCCGTGGGCTGCGCCGAGGAACGTGAGCCGATCAACCGCGTGCAGCCGAACGCGCTCGCGAAAACATTCTTCGTGGGTGATCTTCACACGACGAAGGACGATCCCGAGTTCTGGACGCAGGCGACGCTCGTCGACGTCGGCTACGGCGCCGCGCAGGACGGCCTCTTCACGTCGACCTACACGCAGGGCGTCGCCCGCGTGAAATGGCAGATCACCGAGGATCTTCTCCTCGCGCGCCTCACCTACGAGCGCGTCGCCAACAGCGACGGCAAGGGCGCCGGCCCCGCCTCGACCGACGGCCAGATCGTCGCGGCGTTCCGCATCCAGAGCCACTTCGACATTCGCCGGGCGTACAACCCGAGCACCGGCGAAGAGATGAACGTCGTCGAAGAGAACGGCAGCGACCGCCCCTGGTACGAGCGTGAGCAATTCCGCGTCGACTGGTCGGAGAACCTCAACACCGACGCGTACGACTTCGACACGCTCTCGATGATGGGCCTCTACGGCGGCGTCAAGTACACGCCCCTCGCCTACTACGTCAACGACCCGGACGATCCGGACGCCCCGCACTTCGACACGGAGTCGGGCTACTTCGACGTCACCAACAAGGTGTTCGCCGCGCCCAAGCAGATCGACCTCAGCCACCTCGGCTGGGGCATCGACGCCTTCCCGGCGTGCATGCTCCCCGATGAGCTCTTCGGTGGCAGCGAGCCCATCGGCAACTGCAACCCGGTCGAGATCACGCTGCGCCAGTCCTTCCGGAAGATCACGGACAGCGATTTTGAGGCAACGAACTGGGACGGCTTCCGCTTCCAGGCCTACGGCGCGTTCTACGTCGATCGCCTCGGCTATGCCCGCAACTACGGCATGAGCGACGACCTCTGGCACCGCTTCATCACCAAGTACAACATCTGGAAGCGCAGCCACTACTACGCCGACGCGGCCAAGATGACGGGCCCGGTCGAGTGCTACACGCCCGAGACGCTCGCGTACGGTGAGGATCCGCAGGCCGACGGCAACGCCGACGGCACGCAAGACCGCTGCTGGATGGTGACGGTCAACCTCGCTCGCGACGCCGGTAAATGCGGCGGGCAGGACGACATCGCCTGCTACAACGACAACAACTGGGAGTTCGGCGGCTCACGCTGCGACACGTATCGTCAAGCTTGCACCCTCCCCTACCGCCACCGCGAGCTCGCGCCCGTCACCTGGTATTACACGAACGACTCGAACCAAGAGTACTTCGACGGCACCGAGTGGGCGACGCACGACCACGACGTCGCGATGCGTCACGGCGTGATGGTCGGCCGCTACACCGAGTGCATGGCGACGAGCGGCAACAACAAGGCCCTCTGCCTCACCGGCACCGACGGCACCCGCACGGGCGCCGCGAACCCGGTCTACTTCGGCCAGATGGACGACCACGCGGAAGCGCGTGAGCTCGCCCGCGAGGTCGACGACTGCCGCCACGGCCTCAGCCACGCGGACTTCGGCGCCATCAACAGCAAGGACCGCGAGGCCAGGTGCACCGGGCTCGCCGATCCGAACGACGCCACGAGCGTCATCGCCGCGCGCAGCGCCGCTGGTCACCCGATCGATCCCGCGATCGGTACGCTCGCCCGCATGGCCGAGCAGATCACGCTCTGCCACAGCCCCGTCCAGCACGACGACGCGGCGGTCTGCGCCCCCGCCGACAAGCGCCTGCCGAAGGGCATGACCGCGCAGGACTGCATCGACGCCAAGAAGGACTTCGACGCCGAGACGCTCGCGACTTGCAAAGCGGCCTTCAACGTCCGCCGCGGCGACCTTCGCTACCACCTCGTCAATGTGCTCGAGGAGCCGCAGACTCCTTCGCCCTGGGGGATCTACACGGACGCCGAGGATCCGCTGAACGGCGAGAAGTTCTCGGCGGCGATCAACGTCTGGTCGCACGTCAACGACCTCTGGAGCCAGCTCGTCGTCGACCGCATTCGCTTCATCAAGGGCGAGCTCTCGGCCGATGACGTCACCGACGCGACCAACGTCCACAACTGGGCGCAGGCCGCCGACGCCGCGGCGAACGGCAAGGGTCTCGCGAGCCGCGTGACCAAGAGTGACCTCACCCGTCGCATGGCGAGCTTCGCGAACATCGACGAGTCGGAGGTCGCCGACCTCGAGAAGGTCAACGACAAGGCGCTCACCAACCGCATGCGCAAGCTGCATCACGAGGTGACGGGCGTCGCGGCTGCCGCCGACGTCGCGGGCCACAACGCGGCGATCTACGACGCTCGCCGCAAGGTCGCGTTCGACAGCGAGGTCGAGGCCGAGCTCGTCGATCCGATGATGCATCAGCTCGCCGGCACCGAAGGCCTCGCCGCCACCGGCGCGACCCTCGAGCTTGCCTCCCCGCTGCGTATGGCAGGGCCACACAACGTCGCGCGCGGGCAGAACGCCCTCGAGCTGGCGCTCGCCGAGCGCGGCCACTGCATGCTGCACGAGGCGCCGGCGCCGATGGCGCTGACGGGTCTCGCGGACGTGCTCGAGCGCAAGTTCGAGAACGCCTGCGCGTCGACCAAGGCCGACGGGACGTGCGCGTACAGCTGGGGCAAGTTCGGCACCGCGCCGGCCTGCGTCCCGGGCACGGACGACGGCTGCCCCACGGATCTCGGCGCCTGGCAGTCCATGCGCGCCGAGGTGATGCGTAAGTACATCGCGCAGCGCGCGCACTACGCGGTCATCGTGCACGAGATGGGTCACTCGGTCGGCGAGCGCCACAACTTCGTGAGCTCCTCGGACGCGATGAACTATCGCCCGCAGTACTGGCAGCTCCGCACCAACAACGGCACCAACACGACCGAGTGCAAGGACTACGCGGAGGACGGCACGACCTGCGTCGGCCCCCGCTGGTTCGACCCGATGGACAAGCAGGAGAGCGACAACCTCCTGTGGATGTGGATGCACTCGTCCGTGATGGACTACGCCGGCGAGTACACGCAGGACCTGCTCGGTCTCGGCGCGTACGACTTCGGCGCGCACCGCATGTACTACGGCGACGCCGTGGCCGTGTGGGACGACGCGAGCTACCGCGTCGGCGAGCCCCGCTCGCACTACATGTTCAGCAAGATGGACAGCTTCGGCGGTCTGCTCGGCTTTAACCCGGAGTTCAACAAAGAGCCCATCCACTACTCGCAGTACCAGAAGAACTACGAGTTCATCAAAGACTGCAAGACCGTGGACGCGAACGCCTGGAAGCCCGCTTCCTGGGACGACGCGACGGACGGCACCTGGGACAGCCTGCTCGACGGTCAGATCGTGACGACCGGCGGCCAGACGACCAAATGCCGCCAACAAACTGTCGACTACGCGCAGTGGAACAGCCTGCGTATGCCGACGGCGCAGGAGCTCTTCAACGCGTTCGGCTACGCCGATCCGTACTACCGCGGCGGTCCCGCGGTCGACGCCCAGAGCCGCATCCGCGTGCCCTACGGCTTCGCCACGGATCGCTGGGCCGACCTCGGCAACGCGGCCGTCTACCGCCACGACAACGGCGCCGACAACTACGAGGTGTTCGACTTCCTAATCACCCAGCAGGAGGTCAACCACATCTTCGACGACTACCGCCGCAATCGCCGCGCCTTCAGCGTGCGCGCCGCGTCGGGTCGTACCCTCGGCCGCTACAACGCCAAGGTGCGTGACGGCGCCAAGGGCCTCGCGCTGCTCGCCAACGTCTACAAGGACGTGGCGGCGGAAGAGGGCTACGCATACAACTCGCTCTGGGCCTTCGCGACCGCGTCGTTCTTCCCCGACGCGATCCTCGCCTCGACCGCTGCGTTCGACCACTTTACGCGCATGTTCGCCCGGCCCGAGCCTGGCGATCACGGCCTCTTCAACGGCGTGCTCGTCTCGCACATCGATGCGTACGCGGCGCTCGCCAAGGACGTGACCGTGCCAACGGGCGCGAGCGCCGGGAAGTTTGCGACGGTGAGCTTCAACGGCAAGCCGATCGAGAACCGCCTCAGCGAGAGCAATGGCGAGTACGACTCGGAGTACGTCCTCAACGCGGGCTCGTACTACGACAAGGCCTGGACGCCCTACCTGATGGCGGAGTCGGAAGACAACTTCATCAGCGACTCGCGCGCAGACTTCGTCGACGGCCGCTATCGCGCGGTGTCCCTCGCGGACTTGTTCCCCGATGGCTACCGCCGCTGGCTCGCGAACAACCTCACCGGCGACAGCGCGCTCAAGGGCGTTCAGATCGCGGGCGAGAACAACAAACCGCTCGTCGAGAAGGACGACAACGGCAACGCCTGGCCGACCTACCCGCTCGGACAGGTCTCCTGGTGGCCGGCGCAGACCGACGTCTGCTACCCGGCGACGGGCACGACCATCTGCAGCGCGCCCGGCGTGCCCGAGAGCCAGCTGAACCCGCTCACGCCGCCTCAGTCCATCCCGATGGACCCGCAGGTCGGCTGGGAGCAGCAGAAGTTCCTCATCGCGATGTCGTGGGTCTACCTGCCCTCGAACCAGAAGCTGAACTGGATCGACATGATGCGTGTCTACCAGCTCGGGTACAACTCGGACCCGGGCTTCGACAACCGCATCGAGTACCACGACGCGACGGGCCGAGTCTGGATCGCTCAGACCTTCGGCAAGGAGCAGCTCACCCACGTCACGCCCGCGCGGACGGTTCAACGCGGCATCGGGGCGCGCGTCATCGAGTACGCCAACGAGCTCGCTCAGGCGGCCTACGTCACGACGCCCGGTCCGGACCTCGACGGCGACAGCAAGCCCGACTGGTACGTGCCGGTCATGGCGAACGGCAAGCCGCTCATCAAGTACGACTCGAAGAAGAAGTGGGTCGGCCCGAACGGCAACGTCGTGCCCGGACCCGCGAACTGCAGCGCGACCGACTCGTCGGGCTGCCAGTGCACCGACAACACGGCCTGCGACGCCCTCGAGCGTTACAACGTCGTGCCCGCGTACATGTGGGAGTCGGGCCACGTCTTCTACGGCTCGCCCGACACCAAGGGGATCTACGACTGATCCCGGCGGCATGAGCTGGGTCTAGACCGACCCGGCAACCGAAGGCCCGCAGTCCTCGCGATTGCGGGCCTTCGTGTTTTTGTCTTCGGGGACGAGCGGTCCACACGCGTATCGGCAAGCGACGACGACGTCGTCGTCGACGAGGCCTCGCCGGCGGGGCTCGCTCAGGATGAGGTTGGACGGCTACGGGCAGCTAGGCCGCTTCGTCGCTCTTCGGGGACTCGCCCTCGGGCGCGTCCTCCATGCGCCCGGTCAGCTTCTCCCAGAGGTGCCAGCTGCCGACGAAGGCGACGTACGCGACGATCACGCCTACGGCATAGAGGTCCCAGACGATGATGCGGCCGATCCAGTAGTTGGCCGTGTCGAGGTGCGCGACGCGGGTCGCAACCCAGGCGACGAAGGCGACGAAGAGCACACCGGCGACGCCGTAGAGCGACCCAAAAAACCACCGCATGACGTCGGGACGCCTACCACACCCGTGTGCGACCAGCCATCGCGGCGTGGCAGCGGCGCCGCGCGGACAGCCTCGACGCAACCCGAGAGATCCTGTCGCAACTAATCGGAGTCAATAATGTTTATCAACGTGCCGGCAGAAGCGCCGGCGGTGGCCTGCGGGATGCAAATCAGAAATGTGTTGTGGCTTGCGCGCGATCTGGTTAGTTCTTGCCCCGCCAGCGGATAACGTGGCAGCTTGTCTTACATTGGCTTACGCCGCTTCGACCGACGTAGCCCTTGACCACCTCGTCATTCGGCTTTGACGCACCGCCCGCCTGTAGGGCGCCCCGATCGACCTCGAGCACACGACCCGGGCTCGACGCAAGGAGAGACGATGAGACTTGCTCCCTGGTACCTCGCGGCCCTCGCCCCCTTCGCTGCTGTCGGATACGGCGGCGCGCAGCTCGGACACGCGGCCGTGCTCCTCTTGACGGTCGGCATCTTCTTCGGGACCCTCTCGGTGGGCAAGCAGCTGAACCAGGGCCTGCCCGGGCAGCCGAAGACGGACCCCTGACCCGGCCGCGCTCGTAGCCGCACCGCGACCTCATCGCCCGAGCGCCGATGCCCCCCGCGCCGATCGCCCCAGCAGCGACCGCCAAGCTCTTGCCCTCGAGGGTCACGCCGCTCAAGCGGCTCGGCGAGCTGTCGCTCATGGACCTCGAGAGCGTGTTGCTGCTGCTCGACGGCCAGTCCGTGGTCGACTGGCGCCGGCTCGACTTCACGAGCCAAGAGGAGGCGGTCCGCTTCCTCGAGACGAACGCCTTCGATCCGTCGAACCCCGCCGACCACGCGCGGCTCGAGGCGGTCAAGGACGGCGCCGTCGACTACCTGAAGCGCCAGTTCGATTTCCCGATCCCGCGTCCGCTCGCCAAGAGCACGGTGCTCGAGCTGCTCGGCACCGCCTCGACGAAGGGCCATCGCCAGCTCGCGGCGTGCACGATCCTCAAGGCGATGCACATCATACACCACGTCGAGGCGCGCGAGCTGCAGTACTCGCTCGCGCTCTCCGACCAGGAGCTGTTTCGCCTCATCGAGGAGCGCGTCTATCGGCTCGTCGGGCAGATGCTCGCCGAGGGCCTGCCGATCACCGAGTTCGTGGGCGGGCGAAAGCGCCGCGATTCCATCTTCACGAAGCTCCTGAGCAAGCGAGAGGCGCACGCCTCGGCCGTCTACGACAAGCAGCGCTTTCGGATCGTCACCCGATCCAAGGACGACATCCTCCCGGTCCTGCTCTACCTCACGCACAACCTGTTCGCGTTCAACTACGTGGTGCCGGGCGAGAGCATCAACACCGTCATCCACTTTCGCGACGACTGCGAGCGCCAGCCGCACCTCGCGCAGCTCGCGCGACGTCTCCAAGCGACGAACGAGCTCACATTCAGCGACAATCGCTTCAGCGCCGAGGATTACCGCATCATTCACTTCGTCGTCGATATCCCGGTGCGCGTCCCACAGCCGCTCTTGGATGCGGCGCCGCCCGAGGCCCGCGCGCTCGGCTCCGTCATCTTCGGCATGTGCGAGTTCCAGATCGTCGACCGCGAGACCGAAGAGGCGAACGAGAAGGGCGACGCGAGCCACGCGAGCTACAAGAAGCGCCAGCGCGAAGCCGTGATGCGACGGCTGGAGCTCGGCAGCACGGCAAAGGCACGCACGCGCCGCTCTCCGCGGTGACGGCTCGCCTCCGCGACCCGCCTCAGCGGCCCTCTCAGCGACCCGCCTCAGCGGCCCTCTCAGCGACTGAGCACGAACACGAGCGCGACGAGGAACGCGACGAGCGCCCCGATCCCGAGCGCTGCGCCGCGACGGAACGAGTCGACGTCGTAGGCCGTGGTCGCGCGACGGAGCTTCTCGAGCTCGCGCTCGGCCACGCTGCGCGCACGATCGAGCTCGGCGAACTCGGCCGCGCGATCGGCGCCCACGACAGCGCCGTGCTCGAGCACGAGCCGGCGAAGCGCTGCCTCGTACGCGTCGAGCTTCAGGAACTGTGCATGCTCGACCTCGGTCACGCGCGCCCTCTGCGTCGTGGTCGCCGCGCGGTCGAGGTGGCGCCGCTCGGAGTCGAGCCCCTTGCCTGCCCGATCGAGCTGGCGCAGCTTGCCCTCGACGAGGTCGACCGCCCGCTTCGCGTTGGCGACGCTCCCCTCGTGGCCCGCCACGGCCGCGGTCAGGCGCGCCCGGTCCGCTTCGAGCTCGGTGATGCGCCGAGCATGCTCCGGCGTCGCAAACTCCGAGGCCCCCGCCGCGGCTGCGGCAGCCTTGTGGACGCCGGTGAGATCGCGCTCCACCCGCGTGAGCGCGGCGCGGTTACCGGCGCGCTGCGCGGTGGCGTCCTCGAAGAGAACCTGCGCCTTTTTCCGCTCCGCGAGCACGCCCTCTCGGTCTCGCGCGCGCGAACGCTCGAGCTCCTCGAGCTTGCCGGCCCCGCTCGCGTAAGCCTGCTTCGCCGCGTCGAGGTCGATCGAGCGCATCGACACGACTTGTTCGGCCTCGTCGATTGGGCGCAACACGAGCTCGAGCCCCTCCGCACCTTCTGGTGGGGCCATCTGGCGCACCGCATCGACGATCCCGGCCATGCGCTGCTGCAAGTAACGGTGGTGGCGCCCGAACGCCTCCTGCTCGCGGGCGAGTTCCTTCTCGAGCTGCCGCATTCTCACGAACGTGCGCACGGCGTACGACACCGTGGCGGCGGTGGTCGACGGCGGCGGGCCGAAGGCCGCGAGAGCGCTCACCTCGAGCTCGTCCACCGAGGGCCCAGCCCCGGGCGTCTGCCCGACCGCGGCCGACGAGCCCAGCGTCCTGGCAGCGCTAAGGAGTCGCGGCGATGCGCCCGCTGCTGGTTTCTCGACGGCGGGCGCTCTCTCGTCGACCTCGAGGCCGAAGCCCGCAGTATCGCGGGCGTCGTCGTCGTCGAGCGCCGAGGGGCCAGTCGTGGGCGCCCGCTTCGACGCCGCAGCGTCGCGTGGCGGAGCATCGTCCATCGCGAGATCGATCCCGCTGAGTGCGTCGTCGGGCTCGTCGTCCTCGCCGACCGAAGCGGGCGCCGGCGCCTTCGGCCGACCCGCGCTCGCGCTTCGAGCAGGAGCCGGCGGGCGCATCGACTCGAGCTCGAGCTCGAACGGCGGGCTCGGTGGGTCGCGCGGTGGGCCGGGCACAGGCACTCTGGCTATTCTGCCGCGAAATGCGGCGCGTCGGCGCACCAATCTGAGGCGAACGGCCGTTGACATGCCCCATGCCGCGCAGCACGATGCGCCGGCCCTCGCGCACCCGGCACGAGCCGAAGCGCGCCCTTCGCAAGCCAAGCACCATGCGCCTCCTCCGGAACCAAATCCCGCCGCTCGCCAAGAAGATCGTGAAGGCGCTCATCGACGGTGGCGACATCGAAGCCGAGAGCCCGCGCGAGGTCGAACGCGATGTCGAGGCGGTGCTCGAGAGCTACTCGCGCGAGGTGGACGCCGTCCAGACGCACGCGCGCGAGATCGTGCAGCAGCGCGGTCTTCCGCAGGGGGAGTTCAGCCGCGCGCTGAAGCTCGCAGCCGACAAGGCGGGGATCAAGACGGGCGACGAGGCGCTCGACTTCGTGCTGGATCAGCTGACCGAGATGCTGATGCACTCGACCAACATCGACGAGGTGTTCGCCGCGGATCACGATCTCCGGCGGCGCATGCGCCCGTTCATCATGGGCGCGGCCGAGGTCGACAAGGACGTCGATCTCGAGGTGCGCAGCAAGCTGAAGCACATGCAAGAAGGATCCCGCACCTGGGAGATCGAGTACGGGCGCATGATGGAAGAGATCCGGCGCCGCAAGGGGGTCTAGCGTGCCCGGCGCGGACAGCTTTCTCACGCTGATCGTGTCCTCGCCCTCGGGGGCCGGCAAGACGACGCTCTGCGCCAGACTCCGCGCGCGCGTGCCCGATCTGCGCTTCAGCGTCTCGCACACGACGCGCAAGCCGCGGCCGACCGAGGTCGATGGCCGCGAGTACCACTTCGTCGACGACGCGACGTTCGCAAGCATGGTAGCGGGCGGGCGCTTCGCCGAGTGGGCCGAGGTCCACGGGCGCTCGTACGGCACCGCGCACTCCGAGGTGGAGCTCGCCCGCGGGGTCGCGCAAGGCGTCCTCTTCGACATCGATTTTCAGGGGGCGCGCCAGATCAAGGCCCGCGTTCCCGACGCGGTCGGCGTGTTCATCCTGCCCCCGTCCGTCGGCGAGCTCGAGCGCCGCCTGCGCGGTCGCGGCACCGAAGACGAGGTGACGACGCGGCGACGGCTCGCCAACGCGAAGCGCGAAATCGCGCACTATGGCCTCTTCGACTACGTCGTCGTCAACGACGATCTGGAGCGCGCCGAGGAGCGGCTCGTGTCGATCGTGATCGCGGAGCGGTGCCGACGCGCGCGACATGCCGAGCGCTGCGAGGCGTTGCTCAGCGAGGCGCGCGAGGCCCTGCTCGATGCCCCCGACGACGACGCGCAGCGCCTGCCACGCTTGGGCTGACGCGGACGGCCATCGCACCTCGAGGACGACATGACGACGACGCAGGGTCCGAACACGACGAAGCTCGCGGTCATCGGCGGCAGCGGCCTCTACGAGGTGCCGGGAGTCGCCGAGCTCGAGCGCGTGCACGTGATGACGCCCTACGGCGACCCGAGCGACGCCATCGTCCGCGCGCGCCTCGAGGGCGGCGGTGGAGCCGAGCTCTTGTTCCTCCCGCGCCACGGCCGCGGCCATCGCACACCGCCGCACGCGATCAACTACCGCGCGAACATTTGCGCGCTGAAGAAGCTCGGCGCGACCGCGATCTTGTCGATCAGCGCCACCGGCTCGTTGAAGGAGTCGATCGAGCCGGGGGATCTCGTCGTCATCGATCAGTTCATCGACCTCACGAAGCGGCGCGTCTCCTCTTTCTTCGAGCGCGTGGCGGCGCACGTAGCGTTCGCCGATCCGGTCTGCCCCCGGCTAGCGTCCGCGGTTCACGCGGCTGCCACGGCCGTAGCGCAGGAAGCGAGCGCGAGCGGCAGGCCGTTTCGTGTGCACCAGGGCGGCACGTACGTCTGCATGGAGGGTCCGCAATTTTCCACGCGCGCCGAGAGCCTCATCTACCGAAGCTGGCAGGCTTCGCTCATCGGCATGACCTGCATGCCC
>SYFR01000017.1 GCA_005800325.1 Myxococcales bacterium
CACACCGAGTATTCGAGCTTCCGCTTCGCGCTCTTCTTCATGGCGGAGTACGCCAACATGATCGTGGCGGCGTCGGTCACCGCCACGCTGTTCTTCGGCGGCTACCACCTGCCGTTCCTCGATCCCGACGGCGTCCGCATCACGCTCGGCGGCGCGCCCCTGTTCGAGCTCAAGCTCACGCACCTCGCGGTGAGCGCCATCCACGTCGCCGCCTTCTTCGGCAAGACCGTCCTCATGGTGTGGCTCCAGGTGTTCATTCGCTGGACCCTCCCTCGCTTCCGCTATGACCAGCTCATGCGGCTCGGCTGGACCAAGCTCCTGCCGCTCGCGCTCGCCAACATCGTCCTCACCGGGATGGCGGTGCTCGCGCTCACGAGCGGCGGCGCAACGCTGACGCGCCTGCTCGACACCGCCGCCGATCTCACGCAAGCGCTCGTCGCCGTCGGCGGCCTCGTCGCCGCGGTCGCCCTCGTGACGGGGCTGCTCGAACCGCCGCGCAAGAAGCGCATCGCAGTCTCGACCGCAGCGCGCCAGGCGCTCGAGCAGGGCGGCATTCGCCCTGGCGAGATGCAGGCATAGCCACAAGTCAGCATAGCCACAGCACAGGGTAGCCACAGCACAGGGTAGCCACAGGGAAGGCATGGCAAACGACACGACACCTTGGACCAAAGCGGCTTCGAGAGCGCCCGTGCCGACGCGCGTCGTTCCGCGCCCGACGCGCACGCCCGAGGTGCAGAGCTACGTGCCCGAGTTCTTGAAGGGCACGGCGCTCACGATGCGGCACTTCCTCGCGAACACGAAGGAGCGCCTCTTGGGACAGAAGCGCGATCCGGTGCTCGAGAACTTCGAGGGCGGCATCACGACGATCGAGTACCCCGAAGAGCGCCGCATCTATCCCGAGCGCTTCCGCGGCCTTCATCGCCTGACGACGCGCGAGGACGACTCGCCTCGCTGCGTCGCGTGTCTGTGCTGCTCGACCGCGTGCCCGGCGCAGTGCATCCACATCGAGCCCGCCGAATATCCAGAGGGCGATGCGCGGCGCGGCTACGAGCGTTTCCCCGAGGTCTTCGTCATCGACGAGCTCCGCTGCGTGTTCTGCGGGTACTGCGTCGAGGCGTGCCCCTGCGACGCGATCCGCATGGATACGGGGCTTCACCCGACCGCGTACGACTCGCGCGACCAGTTCATTTACGACAAGGCGATGTTGCTCGAGATGACGGGAACCGACGGCACCCGCTCGACCGCGAACCCGCGCCACGAGCCGGGTGATCCCTCCCATCCCGGGATCTCGCGCGACGGCGACGCGCACTGAGCGCGACGCTTCACGGAGCGCGCTTGTCGGACGAGCAGGGCAAGCCGAGCCTCCCGCTGGTTCACGCGACCGCGGAGGACGCGCTCGAGCGGTTGGCCGCAGGGGAGACCGCGAGCGTCATCGCAGAGCTCAAGGTCGCGGTCGAGCGACGCCCGGATGAAGCGCGCGCCTGGCTGCGGCTCGGCACGGCGTATCTCGCGATCGCCCACGCGCGCGAAGCCGCCGAGGCCCTCGCCCACGCGGTGCGGCTCGACGACGCGGACCTCGACGCGCGGCTGTGTTTCGCGGACGCGCTCGCTCGTTCCAAGCGCCACGACGAGGCCGCCTACCAGCTCGTTCAGGCACGGCGCCTCGCCCCGAACGACGCACGCGTGCACCGGCAGCTCGGCGTCGCGTTCTTCGACAAGGGCCTCTGCGACAAGGCGCTCGGCTCGCTCGCCCGCGCGCTCGAGCTCGACCCAAGCGACGCACGCGCGCACTTCGTCTCTGGCTTGGTCCACGACGCGCGACGCGAGAGCGCGCTCGCGGCCGTGAGTTACCGCCGCGCGATCGCGCTCGACGAGAGCATGGTCGATGCACGCTGCACACTCGCCGACGCGCTCGCCGCGATGGGCGAGCTCGACTTGGCCGTGCGCGAGCTCGAGGCCGCACAGCGTCTCGACCGCACGAATCTACGGCTCGCCCAGAACCTCGAGGTGCTGCGGGGTGGCCTGCGCGAGCTCGCCGCGCGGCGTTTGTTCGGCAAGTCCGAGTCGGTCGTGGAGCAGGCGACGCTCGTCACGCGCGGCGGGCTCATGCGCCGCGGGCCCTTCGACACCGGCCTCGGGAGCTTCGTCCGCTACGAGGGGAGCCTCGTCGAGCTGTGGGCGCACTACAGCGACGACGCGGAACATGTGCTCGATCGAGCCATCTTGGTCGTGAGCGATCCCGAGCGCGCGCTGCGCACGATGGACGACGCCCTCGGGGTCACGGTGATGTCTCCCGACGGCAAGAGTGAGCGCGCCGACGTCGCGACCGCGGCTGCGCTGACGTTGTTGCGCGAGCTGCTCGGGTGCTCGCTCACGCGGGCGAGCGCGATCTACGCCGAGCTCATCGCCTCGTCTGAGCCGCTCGAGCTCGGGGGTGCCACGCTCTCGTGGGTACGCACGAACGCCGCCGGCAAGAGCTACGTCGGCCTCGCCGCGAGCCCCCTCGGCCCCGCCTGATTCGCCACACTGGCTCAGGGCAGCGAGAACGCGCGCACGTAGTCGCTGCCCGACTCGTGGCAACCGGTGCAGAGCTCGGGAAGGCCGGAGTACTTCGCTTCGCCGGCCTCGACGTCGAATCACCTCGTGGAGAAGACTCGCCGCGCGACCGCGAACGCCCCGACGACGAAGACCGGGACGAGCCCGAAGTGACCGAGGAGATGGTGCCCGCGCGAGACGATCGGGCAGTGCAGCTCGAGCACGCTCTGCCCGAGGATCCCTGCGCCCGCGCCGACGAGGGTCATCGCCAGCCAGCCCCTCGCGCGATGGCGACGCGCCACGAGCGCGAAGAGCCACAGCGGCGCCGCTGCGACGCACCCGAAGGCGAGGCACGCGCCGCAGTCTCGCGCGAACGCGGCAGAGAGCGTGGGCTCCGAGGCGCGCGAGAGGACCATGGCCACGGAGCCGCCGACCGCGCACGCGACGAGCAGAGCGCCAGTTCGGCTGCGATCGCCGCTGCGATGAAGCGGGCGCAAGAACTCGCCCATGCACGCGCCGCCGGCGAGGGCGAGGGCAGCGGCGATGGCGACGGGCACGTGCCAGTCACTATCGAGCTCAGCGCGCGGAGCGCACGCACCCACGGCGACGGCGGCGAGGCCCACGAGCGCGAGCGCGATGACGAGCTGCGCGCGGCTCGGGAGCGCACGAAGGCGCGCGACGACACCGACTTCTCGAGCGATGCGCTCGACGGTGCGCTCGCGAAGCGCCAGCAGCGCGGCGGGCCTCGGGCCGTCGTCCAACAGTAGGCCAGCGGCTTCGCGCGCGCCCGCGAGCTCGCTCAGCACCGCCTCGTCGCTCGGCACCTGCGCCACCTCCTCAATACGCCGGGCCATCATGGGCGGTTACCTCGACGCGGCGCACCGGCGCCGGCGCTCCGATCGGCAGGAGGTTCCGCGGCGGCGTCGGTCGCGAGCTCCTGGCGCTCGAGGAGCTCACGGAGCGTCTTGTAGCCGCGATGGGCTCGCACCTTGACTGCGCTCAGCCCGAGATCGAGCACCTGCGCGACCTCGGCGAAGCCCATCTCCTCGAACCAGTGGAGCTCGATCACCTCGCGCTGCCCTGCCGGCAACGCGGCGAGCGCCGTGCGCAACCGCGCCGCACGCTGCGCTCGCTCGACCCCGCCGCGTTCACTCTCCGGCGCGGCCGGCTCGACCTCGAGCGGCGCCTCCGGTCGACGCGCGCGCCGTCGGTAGACCTCGCGCTGCAGGTTGAAGGCGATGGTCAACAGCCATGGACGAAACGGGCGGGTCGCGTCGAAGTCGCTCCGCGCACGATGCGCCTGCAGGAACGTTTGCTGCACGAGCTCCTCGGCGTCGCCATCCGACCGGAGCTTGCGCTTCATGATGCGCAACAGCATCGGCGCATATCGCTCGAAGAGCTCCGCGAACGCGCGCGCGTCGCCGCGGACGTACGCCGTCATCAGTTCGCTGTCTTCGATCACCCCGCTCGAGAGCGTCCTTCGAAGGGTGCCGAGGGTCAAGCCGCGCCGCTCAAGAGTTGCCACCGGGCGTCGTTCACGGGGTTGGAGGCAAGACGCCCATTTTTCCGCTCCCACAGCGCAGGACGCGCGAATCTACTCAGCGACGCCGCGTGCTCTTGGTCGACGACGATCTCATGCGGCGCTACGCGCTCGCCCAGATCCTTCGGCTCGACGGCTTCGAGGTGCACAGCGAGTCTGGCCACGCGAGCTGGCTCGCCTTGTTCAAGTCGTGCCTCTCGGAGCCGGCGCTGATCGTGTCATTCGTCGCCGCCCTCGATCCGGATCTCTTGCTCCTTGCGGTCGACGGGCGCGCCGCGCTGCCAACGATCGGGGCGCTGCGCCACCACCCGCTCACCGATCACGTGCCGGTGATTGCGCTCGGCGATCGCACGCGAGCACGCGAGCTCGAGACGGCGTTGGCGCTCGGCGCCGCCCGCTCGCTGCTGCGACCGATCTCCGCAGAGGTGCTCCGCACCGAGGTTGGCATCGTGCTCGCCGCGCAGCGACCTCGCCCTGCGCGTACCGGAGACGAGGTCCCCGACCTCGACGTGAACTAGCTGGTGACGCGCCGGCGACTCAGCCCATGCGCTTGCGCTTCACCATCTCGACGAGCGTCGTGCGGTTCATGCCGAGCAGCTTCGCCGCCTGATTCTTATTCCACTTCGTGCGCTCGAGCGCCTGCCGCACCAGCGAACTCTCGTACTCTTCGATCACGTCGCGCAGGTTGATCCCCTCGTCGGGAAGCGCGCCGAACGACGCGCTCGCAGCCGTGCGCGAAGCCGCGCGCGCAGATGCCATCGGGAGATCCGAAGCGCCGATGGTCGGCCCGGGGGCGAGCAGCACCGCGCGCTGAATGGTGTTCTCGAGCTCGCGGATGTTGCCAGGCCAGTCGTGCGCGGTCATCGCGGCGAGCGCCTCATCGTCGAAGCCCTGCAGATCGTCGCGGCCCGCCATGTCCATCGCGAGCTTGTAGAAGTGCGCGACGAGCACCTCGATGTCATCCGGCCGCTCACGCAACGCGGGCAGGTGCATCTCGATGACGTTCAACCGGTAGAACAGGTCCTCGCGGAAGCTGCCCTGTGCCACATCTTCGGCGAGGTTGCGGTTCGTCGCGGCGATGATTCGGATGTCGCACTTGATCGTGCGGTTGTCGCCGACCGGCGTGTACTCTCGCTGCTGCAAGAGCCGCAGGAGCTTGGCCTGCAAGCTGAGCGGGAGCTCGCCGATTTCCTCGAGGAACAGCGTGCCCCCTTCCGCCTGCGCGACGCGGCCTTGCCTCGTCACGTGCGCGCCCGTGAAGGCGCCGCGGGCATGACCGAAGAGCTCGCTCTCCATGAGCGCCTCGGGCAAGGCTCCGCAGTTCACGGTCACGAAGGGCATCTCCGCGCGTCGGCTCGCGTCGTGAATCGCAGCGACGAGCGACTCCTTGCCCGTCCCGCTCTCGCCCGTGATGAGCACGTTGCAATTCGATTTCGCGACCCGATCGGCCGTCTCCACCACCGCGCGGAGCTTTGCGCTCCGACCCACGATTTTTCCGCGCGACGTCGGGCGAAGCGTGAGGTGCGCGCCGTCGTCTGCCAAGGCCTGTTGCGTCATCGGAATCTCTCTCAACTTTCTTGTCCAGAAGTCGCGTGGTGGGGCATAGGCCAAAAGGAACTCTCAGGCTACGGAGCGAGGCGCCCCCGTGTCAATTCGCTCGTGCTCGCAAACGCAAAAGTTTCGAGCACTTACACGGTGACCCCGAGGCCCACTAGGTAGGTCTAGTGGCGCCATCCGGGGGGGCCCTGCCGATCCGACCACGCGCGGCGCTCGGCGAGCCCCCGAGCCTGTTACAAGACCGATGCCAATGAGTTGCCGCCCTCCGTCAGCGCCATGGCGCGCAGCGAGACCGGATGACCGGTGGTGCCTGCGCCGGTGACTAACTGACTGAGATCCATACGGATCCTGCTCACAGCCGCATTCGCAGCGACCGCTCGCCAGATGGAGGTTGCGTACACTCAACGACATCGTCACACATGGCTTTCCGGCGACGCAATATTTTTGCAGCGCCACGTCGTTGACGGTGTGCAGCGTCAAAGAGGCAACGCCACGGCATCGGCGGCGTCAGCGCGTCGACACGTCGCGGCGGCGAGCAAGAGGAACAGAAGGCTCGGGGGAGCCATCGCGCCGCGCAAGTCGCAGGAAATCCGGCAACACGGCAGGTTCTCGCACGGAAGCGCGCCGTAGGTCCGGGGCTTGCACACGGTAGCGCTCGCGTGAGTCCCCTTGGCTCCATTGCGCCCGTCGTTGGGCGATCGCAGCTCGTAGCGCAAAGCGCGGTGGCGTCGTCGCGTGCACAAGGCGCGAGCGCAAAGCCACACCGAGAGGTAGGTGCCCAGCGAACGCCGCTCGCGATGGGCGAGGTGCGCGCGGCGCTCGAGACCGCATACCGAAAACAAACCGGTCGCAGCATGCCCGCCGGGATGGCCGAGGTGCTGACCGCACACGTCGCGCACGAGACCGCGCGCGGCGACCGGATGTTCAACTTCAACTTCGGCGGCATCAAGGGAGCCGGGCCGAGCGGCCTCAGCGCGCGATACCTCACGACCGAGGTGCTCGACGGCAAGCACAAAAAGATCGTCGACGGCTTTCGCGCGTACCGGAACGCGACCGAAGGTGCGGAGGACTATCTCTCGCTGCTCGGTGACCGCTACCCGGCAGCGCTGGCCAAGGCACAAGGCGGAGACGTCGTCGGCTTCGCGGCCGCGCTCAAACAACAGCGCTACTACACCGCCGACCTCGGCGACTACACGCGCGCGCTCGAGGCGCACGCGGGCGAGGCCGCGGCGCTCGGTCGACAAGGGCGCGCCGACGGCACGAGCTATCACTACGGCAAGGAGCTCGCCCTCGAGGGGCTGCGTCTCGACGGTGTGCAGGATGCGTCGCTGCCGACGACGATCGAGGTCGCGCGTGTGCTCGACTCGATGAGCTCGCTCGCCTCACGGATCGGCGCGCCGCTCGACGATGGGCAAGCCGCCGAGCCCGCGCGGAGGAAGGCGTGACAAGGTTGGCGATTCAAGTTTCCGGTACGCGCCGCCGTTCAGGTGGATCGGAGGGATTGCGCGCGGCCCCGTGTGCAAGCTCGCGCCCCTGTGCACTAGCCCACAAGCGACGAACCCTGGACTGACGCATCATGCCCATCACGCTCGGAGGACTGGCCACGGGGCTCGACACGAACTCGCTCATCGCGGGCTTGCGGCAGGCCGAGTCCATTCCGTTGCAGCGCAACCAGGCGCAGCAACGCGACTACAAGTCCGCGCGCGACACGCTGTCGACCTTCTTGAGTCGGCTCAACGACGTCAAGAACAAGGCCAAGGAACTAGACACCGCGGCAGAGTTCTCGACCTACTCGATCACTTCGAGCGACGACACCTCGGTCGTCGCCTCGTCTTCGGGAGCCGCGGCACCGGGGAGCTTCTCGGTGCAGGTGAACAAGCTCGCCCTCGAGACGCGTACGAAGTCCAAGACGCAGTCGAGCGCGACCTCGGCGCTCAATCAGGCCGGCACGCTCGACATCACGATTGGCAGCACGACGACCAACATCACGGTCGACGCGGCCGACTCGCTCGCAGCCATCGCCTCGAAGATCAACACGAGCGGAGCGCGCGTCCAGGCGTCGATCGTCAACGAGGGCAGCACCTACCGCCTCATGATCGGAGGCAAGGACACGGGCGCCGCAAACCAGGTGACCTACGTCGAGGGAGGCACGGTCGATCTCGACCTCGATCTCGCCGGCAACACCTACCAAAGCGCCCAAGATGCCGAGATCAAGATCGACGGCCAGTTCACGGTGACGCGCGCGACGAACAAGTTCGCGGACGTCATCCAGGGCGTGACGATCAGCGCGAAGAAGGTGACAGGCAACCCGCCGGGCACCGAAGATCCGAAGACGGTCACCGTCGCGGCAGACGCGAGCGGCCAAGAGACGAAGATCCGAGCCTTCGTCGACGCCTTCAACACGGCCGTGTCGTCGGGTCACCTCGCCTCCGGCTACGGCACGATCAAGGCATCGACCAAGTACCTCTCAGGCGACAGCGCCGTGCGCTCCTCGCTCGACTCGCTCACCAGGACCGTCTCCGGGAAGCTCAGCGGTTTCACGGGCAAGTTCGACATGCTCGCATCGGTCGGGGTGAGCCTCACCAATGGCGGCAGCCTCGCGATCGACAAGACGAAGCTCAAGGCCGCCCTCGACGCCGATCCCGCGGCCGTGGCGAAGGTCTTCGTTGGCGATCCGACGACGAGCACGAAGGGCGCAATGCAGCTCGTCATCGAAGCGGTCGACAAGCTCACGAGCGGCAACAAGGCCACGCTCCCCCTCCGCATCGACTCCTTCGACGACAACATCGAGCGCCTCGTCGCGCAGCAGGCCGTGCTCGAGAGGCAGCTCGACGCCTTCGAGGAGCGGCTCCGCAAGAAGTTCACGGACCTCGAGACCTCGGTCGCGAAGATCAACCAACAGGGCGGCAGCCTGGCTGGTCTTCAAAACCTCGGATTTTCGTCTCAAAGGTAAAATTGGTTTAGCCTCTCCAACGCTTCCGCAACTACGCACGCGCGACGACCATGCTCAACCCCGGCATCAATCGATACAAGACCGTTCAGGTTCGGACGAGCTCACCGAGCGAGCTGCTCACGATGCTCTTCGACGGCTGCTTTCGGTTCATGAACGAAGGGCTGGCGGCGATGGAGCTGGGCAATCGCCCGCGTGCGGCCGAACGTCTAGACCGCGCCTACGCCATCATGAGCGAATTCGCGGCGACGCTGAAGCACGACGTCTGGCCGGATCTCTGCCAGAACCTCGATGGCATCTACACGTTCTGTATGAGCCAATTGGTTCAAGCCAACATCGAGCAGAACCCGCAGAAGGTGCGCGACGTGATTCGCGTGCTCGAGCCGCTGCGCGACGCCTTCAAAGAGGCAGCGCGGCAGGTCATTTCCGGCGAAGCGAAGCTCGAGGCCCACGCGGGAGCGGCAAAGCGCTAATGCACCGAGTCCCCCCAAATGACGGGCACCGAGTCGAGTCGACGAGCGGGCGAGAGTAGGCCGATGAGCACAGGAGAGCTCGCCATGCCTGACGCGCTCCGGGGACTCGCCGAGGCCGTGGCGCTCACCGAGGCGGCTCTCACGCGCGACATCAGCGAAGCGAGCGTGCGAGACCTCGCGGACGAGCGAGCGACCTTGCTCTCGGGGCCCTTCGACCTCGATGCTGCCGAGCACACCACGCGCGCGAGGGAGCTCGTCGGCAAGCTCATCGAGCTCGACGCACGCCTGCTCTCCGGACTGTTCGCGCCGCACGCTGAGGAATTCGCGTGGCTGTGCACGCGGACGACGGACGTGGATTCGAGGTTTCCTTCACTCGCCGCGCTCGCCGCGCGCGAGCCTCTGAGCGCGCCCGGAGACGCCGACGCCGCTCCCGCGTGGTCGCCGCTCGTGACCGGCGTGGCGGCTCGCTATCGCAACGTCGGTCAATCGCGCTGAGCGCCGCCCGCGACGGGCTTTGCCGCAGCGCCGGCCGCCTGCCTCACGTGCGCTGACTGGCCGCGCGACTACGTGGCCTTCGGAACGGTCGTCACGAGGCGGCGGTCGAGCTGGTGAAACGTGCCCATGGCGTTCTCGAGCGCCTCGAACATGCGACTCGCAGACATCATGTCGGTCATGGCGCGGACCGTGGACGCATTGCTCTCTTCGAGCTGGCCGACGGCGATGGGGCCGTTCGTCGGCGTCGCCTCCCCGGCCTCGGCGTTCGCCGTCAAGACGCCCTGTCCCTCGTAGGACATTTCTCCAGGCTGAGCGAACGACACCATCCTCAAGAACCCGGCCGAGGCGCCGTTGGCGAGGACCTCGCCCTGGCTCGAGATCGTGACCGTCGCGTCGGGAGATACGACGATGGGCTCTTGTGCGGCGTTCGCCACCGGCATCCCGCGCTGCGTCGTGAGCGTTCCATCGGGCGCCACCTTGAGCGAGCCCGCGCGCGTGTAGCGCTCGCCGGCCGGCGTGCTGAGCGCGAGGAAGGTGTCCGGCGCGAACGCGAGATCGAGCGGGTTGCCCGTGGTGCGGAGCGCGCCAGGCGTCGTGTCGAGCGCGGTGCGGCGCACGACGGAGGCGCGAACGGTGGCGTTCTCTCGCGCCGAAGCGTTCGCCCCCTCGAGCACCTCGTGAAACACGGGGGTCATCGAGCGATAGCCGACGGTGTCGACGTTCGCGAGGTTGTTGGCAGTCGTCTCGAGCGCCGTAAAGTGCGCAGAGGCGCTGCTCTTCAGTGCGGAATAGATGGCTTCGCTCATGGCGGGGCTCCTCTGTCGGTTCGAAGTCGATACTTGAGCGCAGGCGGCAGGGTGGTGTGCTCAGCGATCGTCGGCGCGCGCCTGAGATCGCGGCGCCGCGCGGCGATCACTCACTGCCGAGATCGGCGCGCAGGCGGTGCATGGATTCGGAGTGAAGCTGGCAGACGCGCGACTCGCTCACCTGAAGGATCGCGCCGATCTCGCGGAGCGTGCAGTCCTCTTGGTAGTAGAGGGCCAGCACCTGCTGGAGCCTGAGCGGCAGTCGCTCGATGGCCTTCGCCACGGACTCGGCCAAGAGGCGCTGCTCGGAGATGTGGTCGGGGCCGTCGTTGCGCTCGGGCGCGACGTCGATCTGGTCGAGATCGACGAGCTCGAGGCGGCTCATGCCGGCGCTCGAGATCTGCATGAGGAGGTCGCGGTAGGCGTCGACGCTGGTCCCGAGTCCGTCGGCGATCTGCTCCTCGTCGGGCGGATGCCCTAGCTCGCGCGTGAGCTCGGCGATGGTGCGCGAGACGCGGCGCGAGGCGTTGCGGGCCTGGCGCGTCGCCGGGTCGAGCCCGCGCAGGTAGTCGAGCATCGAGCCACGAACGCGGTGCGAGGCATAGGCCTCGAACTCTTCGTCGGGCATGCCGGGGTCGCTCCGCGAGAAGGCCTCCACGAGGCCCACCCAACCGCTGGAGATGAGATCTCCGATGCTGATGTGGCTCGGCACCCGCCGCGCCAGCCGCATCGCGATGCGGCGCACGAGCGGCAGAAACCGCTCGTAGTCCTCGCGAGTGAGGGTTCGCTTCGGAGCTGCCATGACTTTCGCTTTATTACAGGCCATAGGACCAGGATCAAAGGTTCTAGCCGTTCGTGTCGCCCGCTCTGACCGTGGTCAGTTCGCGTTGCGCTGCCTCGGTGCGAGGTAGTCCAGGATGCGGCCCGCGGTCGCGGGCGCCATATCGTCGGGGACGCGCTGCCCATGCGTCAGAAGTGAGACGGGCAGTCCGCTCTTGGCCGTCGCGTGCACGAGGCCGCCAGGAGCGCAGGTGAGGTCGAGCTTCGTCACCGCGATCTCGGTCGCCTCGCACGCCGCGTAGCGCTCCACGATCGCGCTCGTGTCCGCAAAGCGCAGCGAAGCGTCGACGCACAGGAGCACCCGCCGCTCGAGGTGACCGGCGCGCGAGGGCTTCGCAAACGCTGCGCGAGCCAAGCCGGCCTCGACCGAGTGCGAGTCGGTCGGACCTCGCCCCGCGGTATCCACGATCACGAGATCG
>SYFR01000164.1 GCA_005800325.1 Myxococcales bacterium
CGTCGAGCGCACGGTCGAGCTGATGAAGAAGAACAAGAACGGCGACGCGCGCGCCGAGGGCGGCATCGATCTGCCCATGATGCAGAAGTACATCAACCTCTGGTACTCGCTGTCGCTCGACCTCTTCGGCGGCGAGATCTCATCGAACGCCGCGAATTACTTCGCCTCCGGCCTCAAGGGCCGCGCGAAAGAAGATCGCTACGAGGACCACGTCGCGCTCACGGGCACGATGGCCTTCGAGGTGCCGCGGCAGGACCGCTCCGGCTTCGACCGCCAGGACGTCCCGCTCCGCAACGCGATGAACGAGGTGCTGCGCCACGAGTACATCGACGACTCGCAGCGCGGCCTCGACAAGTGGAACAAGACCATCCATGACGCGGGCATCGACTTCACGCTGCGCCTCCCGAGCTCGCGATTTCACCGCCAGAGCGGGATCTACGCGGGCCTCGACTTCGCGCCGAGTGGCAGCATGCTGAGCCGGGAAGAGTGGGACGCCCAGAAGGCGGCGTGGCTCCCGACCGAGGCCGACGACGCCTACGTCACGAGCTTGATGCGCGAGCCGATCTACGAGCCGGGCAAGATGGCCCACTGGATCGCCCCGCCGAAGCGCGGAATCAAGAACCTGCCCGCCGAGTTCGAGTACGTGAAGCGCCAAGATGTCTAGCGGCGACCGCCCTCGCGAAGCGGGCGACGGCGCGGGAACTTCGCAGGCCACGCTGCGCTACGGGCCGCGCTTCGCCGACGCCCTCGGGTTCGCGTGCACGGCCCACGACGGCCAAGCGCGCAAGGGCTCCGGCGCGCCGTACATCACGCACCCCCTCGCCGTCGCGTCGCTCGTGGGCGAGTACGGCGGCGACGAAGATCAGGCGATCGCGGCCCTCTGCCACGACGTGATGGAGGACTGCGGCGTCACCTACGAGGAGCTCGAGCGGCGCTTCGGCGCGCGCGTCGCCGGCATCGTCCGCGCCTGCACCGACACCGTCATCGTGCCCAAGCCCGCGTGGCGGCCGCGCAAAGAGGCGCACCTCGCCCACGTCGCGGGCGAGCCGCCCCTTGTAAAGCTCGTCATGGCGGCCGACAAACTCCACAACGCCACCTCGATCCTCCACGACCTGCATCGCGGCACCGTGGGCGAGCTCGTGTGGTCACGCTTCTCGGCGTCGCGCGCCGACGTGCTCTGGTACTACCGCGCCCTCGTCGCCGCGCTCGGGCACGACTGGGACCACGAGCTCTACGCCGAGCTGGCGCGCACGGTCGACAGGCTCGCCCCGCGCGAGGAGTAGCGAGGACGAGCGAGGCCCGCGCGGGCTCCTCGCGCCACCGGCGGCTGAGAGTCGCGCGCTACCTGACGCTTCGCTCCATGGCATCGGGCCATCCGCGCGACCGCTGCAGAGCCTCCCAGATGTCGGGGCGGTGCCGTCGAGCGGAGCTGAGCGCCACGAGTCGTGAAATAGGCTTGAATCCGCGCATGAGTTGGCGCTCAGAGCTCGAGCGTGAGCTCGCCAAGATGATGAGCGACATACCATCACAGCACCACAATCACGACAGCATGAACTGCGATTAGGGGCGGCGCCGCAATCACCGCAGGGGGAGCGCACGGCCTGCACACCAATTTCGCTACCCTCAGTCCGCGGGCTTCTTCTTCTTCAGCGTGTCGCGCTCGGGCTCGAGGATCTCGATGGTGTCGGGGTTCTTGACGTTGTCGCCGTCGCTCTTGCCCTTCTTCGCGTTGTCCGCGTCGGACTTCTTCTTGTCCTTGGCGTCGCTCTTGTCCTCGGCCTTCCGGGGCTTGGCGCGCGAGGGTGCGGTGCCGTGCTCGTCGGAGAGCTTGCGCTTGAGGCGCTCGACGAGCATGTCCTCGTGGTACGAGGGCAGCTCGGGCGTGGCGATGGTGAGCGCGACGCTGCCGTCGCCCTCGACGAGCTCGATCGAGCCCTTGTTCTTGCGCTTGCCGCTGTCGGGGCTCGTGAACTCGAACAGCAGGTAGCCCCACTCGGCCGAGACCTCGGTCACCTGGTAGCCGAGCTCGACCTTCAAGAGCCGCAGCGCGCTCCCGAACGTCTGCTTGTAGCTGTAGGTCGAGACGTGCTGCCCCTTGGCGTGCGCGCTTCCCGGAGAGACCGCGAGCATGAATGCTCCGGCGACGAGCGCACCCATCCATGAACGCTTGAAAAGGCCCATACCCGCCGCTACCCGACCGGAGGGGCGCGGGCCAACTCTGGAGCCGAAGCGAATTCCTCCACCGAAGCTAGCCAATGCACCGAAGCCGCCGCCGGAACCCGTGCGCGACGGAGGGCCATGCGCCGCTGCGAGCGACCTTCGATTGCGCCGGCCGGGCCCCGCCACCAGGATGCGAGACGCAGCGCGCCCGGCACACCGGCACGCACGACCCTCCCTGAAACCATGAGCGCGAGCCGCAACCCTTCCTCCTGCCGCATCTGCGGCGCGACGCCGCTCGAGGAGTTCGTCCGGCTCGGTGCGCGCTACGGCCGCTGCCCGTCGTGCGGCGCGATCCTCAAGCTCTTGTCGCTGGAGGAGTACCAGGCGCTCCACATCGACTACCACGCCGACGCGCTTCAGACGCTCGATGCTGCGACGCTGCGACGCGTGCTCGAGGTCGACGAGAAGCGAGCCTTCCTGCGCCCACTCCTCGCCCGCCACGCGCAAAAGGGGACCTTCCTCGACATCGGCTGCGGCCAGGGGGGCTATCTCCTCGCCGCGCGCGAGCTCGGCTGGGAGATTCTCGGCATCGAGCCGAGCCCGAGCCACTCGGCGACGGGGCGCGAGCATTTCGCGCTGCCGATCGAGCCGGGCTACTTCGATGCTGCGCGCCTCGGGGAGCGCCGCTTCGAGTGCGTGATGCTGAGCCACGTGATCGAGCACATGTACGACCCGAACGCCTTCCTCGAGTCGGTGCTCGGCGTCGTCGCGAAGGGGGGCTCGCTGCTCGTGTTGACGCCCAACGCCGCCGCCAACGTGGCGCGCTGGACCGGCCGCTACTGGACGATGCTCAAGCAGGTCGATCACGTCTCGATGCTGACGCGGCGGGCCTTCGAGCGCATGCCCGCCCTGTCTCGCACCGAGTGCACGTTTCATGAGCTCGAGACGAGCTCAGAGGCGCTCGCCACGCTGCTCGCCTCCGCGCGCGACGCCGCACGCGAGCTCCGCGCCCGCCCTGCCGCCGGCGACACCAAAGCTTCCGCCGCGATCGGCGACACCGAGCTCCGGCGGCATCGGCTACGCCGAGTGCACGCCGCGCTCGCGGTGCTCGGCGCGCCGCTCCACCACCTCAACGTCAGGACGAGGCGGCAGGGCTGCCTGTTCGTCGAGGTGGTCCGCTCGGCGGGCGCGTCACGGCTCGGGTAGCTCGTCGAGGTGGGCCGCTCGGCGGGCGCGTCACGGCTCGGGTAGCTCGCCGAGCGGCATCGCGAAATCCTTCACGAGCTGCCGCATCATATCGACGTTGTCGACGTACTTGCGCAGCGTCGCGACCGCGCCTGGATACTCGGGGTTCTCGACCGGGGCGCCGTCGCCGTCGAGCACGAGCTCCGGCTGCCCGAGCGCGTCGAGGATCGCCTCGCCCTGCCCGTTGCGCTTCACCTCGTAGGCGTAGCACAAGAGCTTGTTCGCCCACGCGAGCATCCTCGCGCCGGTGCCGCGCTGCCGGAGCTCGCCGCCGAGCACCTCCGTGCCCGCGTCGTGGGCGCGATAAGTCACGCTCGTCTCGGGATCGGTGAACGCGACCACCTCGCCGGCGGGCCAGATCGGATCCTCATCGAGCGCGGCGATGCGCGCGCCCTGGATGAACTTGTACGACCAGTTCGTCGGGAAGAACACGCTGCCCCAGACCATCGCCCAGATCTGCTCGTTCCAGCCCCAGTTGGGCTCCACCATGAGCGAGCCGGCCGGGGGCGGCTCGGGGCCGTCTTTCGCGCCGAACGCCGGGAACACGAGCGGCACGAGCGGCGTGTCTTCGGGGTCTTTGGGCGGCACCACGCGCGGCGCGTAGAGGTCGTAGTCGCCCGTCAAGAGAGCGTCGTAGAGACGGCGCACCTGATTGGGGTACACCGTGGCGAAGCTCACGTTCTTGTAGCTACCGTCGACGAAATCGGCCTTGCTGTTCGAGATGAAATAGTCGAACGCCTCGGCGAGGTAATAAGTGCTCCAGACTTTGTCGTAATAGGTGCCGACCTGGGTCTGGTAGTCGCCCCAGAAGTAGCCCTGCGAGTAGTCGTAGTCGTTGTGCAGATAGCGCCCGTCGCCGAGCCCGACCTGGAAGTCGTAGAGATAGAGCTCCGGCAACGGCGCCAGATCGGCCGTGTGGAGCTCTGCCTCGACGCCCGCCGGCTGCACGCCATAGCAAGACTCGGCCGGACAGAAAAAGCCGGGCTCCGGGCGTAAGAGGACGCGCGTGAAGAGATCGAGCGCCACCGTGCCGGCGAGCGCGAGCGGGCCATAGTTGCCGTCGGCGAGGAGCCCGCTGTCCAGGTTTTCCGGATCGCCGTCGAGCAAGGCGCCGAACGCGAAGGTCTTGGCGATGAGCTGGATCTTGTCGAAGTACTTGTATTGAATTCGCCGGGTCGTGTCCTCCGAGTTGAAGGTCACGCGATTGCGGCGAAACGCGTCGAGCGGATAGCGCAGCTCGTATTGGCTCTCGAGGTAGCGCACGATCTCGTACGCGTCCGCGCCCGAGTCGCCGGTGAACGCCGGGACGTTGCCGGCGTCGGCGTACTCGTCGCTCGAGAACATGTAGCCGCGGCGCACGCGCCCCTTGGCGTCCACGGCGCGAGGCGTCACGGCCCAGTCGAACGCCGCGTACTCGGGCACGTCCACGAAACCGCGCATGTCGCGGTAGTCGACGACGTCGAGCGGCTGCTCTTCGCATGTCGCGCCGAGGACGGCGTCCGGCGCCGAGCTCGCGCCGCAGCTCGAGATGAGGTCGAACTCGCTGTTGTAGCGGCTGTAGTGGATGAACTCGTAGTCCTGGCTCGGATCCGTCGGCGGGAAGTAAATGACCCCCGTGAGGCCCGGGCTCGCCGCGAACGCCGTGAGTTTGTACGCCTTGCCGCGCTCGGCCGCGCCCTCCGTGACGCTGACGCCCTCTTTCGCCCACACGTCGACGACGCCGCCATAGACCATGCGCACCGCGGCGCGGTCGTACTTGCCGAGCAGGCGCTGATCTTGAGTCGTCTCGCCCGGATAGTCCATGACGCTGGTCGTGGAGTAGCGGGCAATGTCGTTGTCGAGCTCGGCCTTCGTGATCGGGTCCTTCCAGCGCGGGCCGACGCAGCCATTGCCGTCCAGATTGCCGTCCTCGCAGTCGGCGGTCGCGGCCCCGTTCTCGGTGCGAAGCTGCCAATACTGCGGGTCGTAGTTGAGCGAGTCGAACGAGGCGGCGAAGTTGTGCCGCAGCCCCATGGAGTGCCCGAGCTCGTGCGCGAGGACGCCCTTCGTGTACTCGACGCGCGCCCACTGATAGACCTCCTCACGCCACGCCTGCACCGCCGCTTTGTCTGCGACGTCGGGCGTGCCGAACAGCACTTCGGCCTTCTTCACGAGGCCGAGGAGGTTGTCGGGCTCGGTGGCCTCGAGGCGGCAGCTGTGGCGGCGCGCCTGCTCCACGAGCCCCCGCCGCGCCATCGCGCGACGGACCGCCGGGTTGTTGCGGGCGAACGGCGAGGCTCGGTCGATGGCCTCCTGCGACAGGGGAGCGGTGGGATCGGCGCCGGCGAGCTGCGCCATGTCGGGCCCGATCATCGCCGCCTCGACGGCCGTGCCGCGCAGGCGCCCGAGGCGCTCGGCCAGCGCCGCGTTGCCGGCCCCGAGCCGTCCGCTCTCGACGAGGGCATGGCCGCGCAGCTTGTGCTTGAGCGCGGGCGGCGTGCCGGGCTTCGGCTTCGGTAGGCCGGCGAGCATGGGAGCGATCGCCGAGCCGTCGAAGGCCGCCATGCGCCGGTCGAGCTCCGCCTTGCTCATCGCCTCCCCCGCGCGCGCCGCGACGCCGCCGCGCTCGAGCGCCGCGACCCACTCGCTCACGTTCTCTCCCGAGATGTACGCGCTGGCGTCGAGCGTGCCGTTCACCAGCATCAAGAGATCGACGAGCTGAGCTGCGTAGTGGTCGGTCACCGCGCCCCAGAGGTTCACGCTGCCGGCTATTTTCTCGCCGCTCAGCGGATCTTCGGAGTCGACCATGATCCCCCAAGGCGAGAGAAACTCCGGCTCCGAGAGGATGTTGATGAAGTTGTAGCGAAGGTCGCCGAGGCGCGGCGCGGTCTTGGCTTCGCCGCACTCGGGCGCGTCGCCGTCTATGACCGGGTTGTGGCAGAGCGTGAAGACCTCGGGCACCTCGGCCGAGCTCGCGTCGC
>SYFR01000018.1 GCA_005800325.1 Myxococcales bacterium
AAGCTGATGGGAGTGCGCCCCAGCCCCGCGGTCGTGCTCTCGTCGATGACTCCGCGGGGCGGCGAGCTCGCGCTCGATGCGCTCGCGGCGGGGGCGTGCGACGTGCTGTGCAAGCCGGGGAACGCCTACTCGCTGGGCGAGCTGGCGGGCGATCTGGTGGTCGCCGTGAAGCGAGCCGCGCGCGTCACGTTTCGCCAGTCGCCCCTCTTGGCGGCGAGGCCTCTCGCCAAGGCGCCGTCGCCGCTCGCGCGCACGACGCAGCAGATCGTGGCGATCGGCGCGTCGACGGGGGGCACCGTGGCGATCGAGCACATCCTCACGAGCATGCCGGCGAACGCGCCGCCGGTCGTGATCGTTCAGCACATGCCGCCGCGCTTCACGACCCAGTTTGCCAAGAGGCTCGACGGGCTCTCAGCGATGCGCGTGAAAGAGGCCGAGGACGGTGACGCGGTGGTGCCCGGTCTCGCGCTCGTCGCACCGGGCGACAGGCACCTGGTGTTGCGTCGGTCCGGGGCGCAGACCTTCGTCGACGTGAAGGACGGGCCGCGCGTCGCAGGTCACCGGCCGAGCGTCGACATCCTGTTTCACTCGGTGGCGCGCACGGCGGGGCGAAATGCCGTCGGCGTGATCCTGACGGGCATGGGAAGCGACGGCGCAGAGGGCATGCGCGCGATGCGGGACGCGGGCGCACATACCATCGCGCAGGACGAGGCCTCCAGCGTCGTGTTCGGCATGCCGAAGGTCGCCATCGAGCTGGGCGCCGCCGTCGAGGTGCAGCCGCTCGAGCGCATCGCCGAGCGTGTCATCGACGCCGTCGAGTCGAGCGTTCGGTAGCGCGCGACTTGCGGATACTGCCAGCGCTCAGCCCCATCGGCCCACCATCAGGAAGAATTTTCAGCCTGATGGGACCACCTGATTTTCAGGGTCATGGGACCACCCCCGCAGGGGACTGACGCTGAATTTTCAGCCTGATGGGACCACCTGATTTTCAGGGTCATGGGACCACCCCCGCAGGGGACTGACGCTGAATTTTCAGGGTCATGGGACCACCCGAGATTCAGGGTCATGGGACCGCCTCCATGGGCTGAGGCGCGGGGTCCGGATCGGTCGACCGGGAATGGAACAGGGTCCCTCCGGAAGCGCGGCGCGGGCCGCGCGTGCGGAGGACTCGATGAGCTACCGGGAGATGACGATGACGGAAATTCGGGAAGTCCTTCGGCGCTGGCGCGAAGGCGGCCTGGAAGGCGCGCGACAAGGCTACGCGACCCAAGGTCGAGCGAAAGTTCGGCCACACGATGCTTCGACGCCACGGCGGCCGGCGTGCATGCGTCCGCGGGCGTCTGCGCGTGGCCCACGACTTCGCGCTCCTCGCCGCAGCGGTGAACTTGAAGCGGCTGGCCGTCCTCGGCGCTCGTGTGTTGCGCTCGACCCGTGGTTGAGAAAAGGAGGCTCGCTAAAAATTGTGTGCGCCACCCATCGCCTGGGCTCGAGCAGGCTCGCTCAGCCCGAGCGAGTCGACGCCTAGCGCTGGTCGTAGACGCCGCGGCGGTCGCGGCTCTGGTCGAGCGGCTCGTCGGCGTCGGCGTCGTAGAGGTCGGCGGCGAACGAGCGACCCTTGTCTCGTCGTTGCGCGCGGCGACGCTTGCCCTTCTCGGCGGGCGCGATCGCCGACGCGTCGCCTGGGCTCGTCGCGGCGGCGGCGCTCTCGGTGCCGCTCTCGGTGCCGCGCTCGGTGCCGCCGTAGGGGCCGCCGTAGAGGCCGAGCTCGGGCGCGCCGTAGGGGCCGAGCTCGGTGGCAGAGCCGGCGCGGCCCGTGGGCTCTTGGGCGGGCCACCGCGGAGGCTCGGCCGCGCGCCGCTGTTGCTCCAGCTCGCGCTGCGCCTGCTGGTGCTGCGGCCATGCGATCTCCGCGAAGCTCGGCGTGTCGAGCTGCCAGCCGCACGCTTCATCGTGTGGAAGCGCGGGGTCGCAGCGCTCCACGTAGACGAGGCGGCGACCGCATCCAACGACGGCTTGGGTGCGCGCGCCGGTACGCTGCACGCGCACGCTCTCCGCGGGACAGCCCAGGTCGAACACGGCGCGATGATGGAGCTCGCGTACGGTCGCGCGGCGCGGTGAGATGCACCCCGCGAGCGCGGTCGCGAGCCCGAGGAGCGCGAGGGATTGCGCCGCGCGGCGTCGGACGAGCTCCTGGGCCCCGAGCATTGCGGCATCCTACCTCACGACGCCGGCCCTGCGCTATCGTTCGACGATGCCGGGCGACGCCGAGCCGCCGCGAGTCTGGGTGCCCTACCTCGTGCGCCTGAGCGACGACCGCGAGCTCGTCATGGATCGCGCCGCCGGCACTCTGTGCGGCGCCCTCGCTCGCGGGCACGTAGGGAGTCGGGGCGCGCTCGCCGAGCTCCGGCACACGCTGTGGCTCGTGCAACGGGTGGACGTCGACGAGGCGTTCGTGCGCGAGCACGCGCTCGTGCTCCCGGAGCGGCTCGTCGATGCCGAGCTGCACCCCCACGCGCACCGGTGGTTGCGAGAGCTCTCGCTCGTGTGCGTGTCGGGGCTCAAGTGGCAGCGCCTCGCGAAGGGCGAGCGTGTGCGGATCTTTCGTGTCGCGATCGAGGAGGAAGGCGGGCGCGTTCTCTTCGATTTCGAGAGCGCAGGCGGCGGCCGCAAGGGACGGCGCTTTCGGGCGCACCTCGACGCGCTCGAAGTCGCGCGCGAGGCGGCAGAGCTTCGTTCTCACGGCGACGTCGTCCGCCGCGGCCCGACGATGCCGCCATCGGCGCTCGATCGCGTGCTCCGGGCTCTTAGCGCGGACGCCCTCTCCGAGGAGGCTGTGCTCGCCGCATACGAGGCCGCGGCGCTGGTCGAGCCTGGCTACGGCTACCGCGGCGCGACCGACGGCACGCCCGCTTCGATCGACGAGCTCGCGCCCGACATCGTGGCGCTCGACCACGCATTCGCGCAGGTGTCCGCGCGCGCCGAGGGCCAGCGGGAGGACGCGACCGCGATCGTCGCGACGCTCGAGCGCGCGTCGCGAGCGGGGCAATCGAGTGTGCAGATCCCCATCTACGGCGAGGCATGGCGCGTCGTCGAGGTGGCCGTGCGCTTGCCGCTCGGTGAAGACGCCGAGCCCATGGCGGAGCTCGTGCTCAGTGCCGTCGACCGTTGGTTCGTGGCGCGAGGCGATCGCTATGAGCCCACGATCCCGAGCGAGCTCATGACAGAAGCGCGGAGACGCATCCCGGGCGTGCGCGCGCCGCCCGAGTGGGCCGTGCTCGTGGTGCTCGCGGTGCTCGGTGCGATCGCCGCGCTCGCGGCGCTGCTAGAACGACTAAAGTGAGGACCCTCACCATGCGCTTCATGAAGCTGCCACTCCTCACCGTGGCGACGTCGCGCGCCGCGGTGCTGCCCCTCACGAGCATCGGCCTTGGCTCGTGCCTCGCGCTCGCGGCAGGCTGCACGGGCGCAGTCGGCGACGGCGCCAGCGGCTCGGGCGGCGATGCGGGCGCGACGAGCGGCGACGGCGGCTCGGCAGCGAGC
>SYFR01000165.1 GCA_005800325.1 Myxococcales bacterium
CTCGCCGCGCGAGGTGCGGCATGCGCTGCGCTACGTACTACTCAATGCGCAGCGTCACGGCGTCGGCGGCGGGGCGAGGGCCGCGCAGCGTCACGGCCAGCCGCGGCCGTGGCTCGACCCGTGCTCCTCTGCCCTGCTGCTCAGCGGCTGGGGCACGGGGATCTTCGCGGGCGGCGAGCTCCCGCACGAGCTGATTGGCAAAGATGGCTGCGCCATCGGCGCGCAGCCGAAGAGCTGGCTGCTCGGCGTCGCGTGGCGCAGGGCCGGGCCGCTCGACCCGCGCTGGTGAGCGGGGTGACGGCGTCCGCGATGAGCTGCGGCAGTAGCGTCGGCGATGGCCTCATTGATGTCCAACGGCAAGAGGGCGGCGACGAGGACGGGCCAAACGATGGTCGCGGCCTTCCATGCCATCGAAGACCACACCGCCTTCGACTTCTTGGGGCGCCGGGGGGAAATGTGCCGAAGCTCCCGACGCCGTCTTCTACGCGATGAGGCCGAGCAGGAGCTTCGCATAGAGCCACGAAAGGATCGTGTCATCGCGGTAATTCGGGAGCCGGTCGAAGTGGCAGATGGACTTCCAGCGTTTAAGGCGAGCTCGATCTGCCAGCGAAGCCGATAGAGTTCGACGCACATCGTGGCGGGCATTCGCGACGCCGGCTGGCAGACGAGCCGCGCTGTCCGCACGGCCACGGGCCCAGCACGTGTGGTCGGCAGCTCGGCGGTCGAGCGCTGCGCGACGCTGGTGCGCTGGGTCGATGCTGCGCCGCACGGCGAGCTCTTCGGCATGCGCGGCCTCGACGGTCTCGCTCGTCGCGCCGTGGCCGAGAGCGTGATGCTCGCTCTCGCGGCACGCGCCGGACGCCGTTTCGGCGCAGATCTCGGCGAAAACGCCTTCGCCGGAGCGGCGATGGCGAGCTGAGCGGCGGGCGGAACGGCGCGATCGCGAGCTCGTCGACCGCGCAGAGCGGCCCGCTCGCGGCGCCGCGGGGCGATGGGCGCCTGCGCTGGCGGATGAGGACGTCGGCGATCCACTGAAGAGGATCGGGCACGCGCGTCGCCGGAGCCGCGATGAGGCGGGTGCGGGCACAGTTCTTCGCCGCGGGCCCGTTCGTCGTCCGCAGCCAGGACGACAAGCATCCCTTTTACATGTCCGCGCACGTGACCGGCGCGTCGCTCCTCGACCCGACCGAGATGGATGGTCGCGGCGACGCCGAGTTCGTCAACGTCATCCCGCCTGGCGAGTACCTCGATCGTTACGTGTTCTTCACCGATCCGACGTACCCCGAGACCAACCTCGTGCTCGTGCGCACGAAAGGCCCCAACGGGTTCGAGGCCGTCGAGCTCGACTGCCTCGGCACCGTCTCGGGTTTTAAACCGATCGGCTCGGGTGGTGACCGCGAATACGCGTACGTCAATCTCGTGCGCCACAATTTCCAGCCGCAGGGCAAATGCGACAACGGCCGCCACGAAATGAAGAGCGCCGCGCCGTTCGGCCTGACCGTGTGGGGCTGGGGCACGGCCGAGACCGGACAGCAGCTCTCGGGGGCTTGTTCGCAATACGTGAGCTACGCCTACCCGGGAGGCGCCAGCGTCGCGCCGATCAACGAGGTCGTGTTCGTCCCTACGCCCGAGTGACGCGAGGGCGCGTGTCTCTAACTAACACGCGCGGTCGCGGTTTTCCGCTGCGCGACGTCGCGCCCGCGACCCGGCACGGTCGCGGTCTTCGCGCGCCTAGCGTCGCGCATCGATCACCAGTTGTCGCGCATCCCGAGGCCCTTCGCCGGCGGCGGAGGAGCTTTGGCTGCGGGCGGCGGCGCCACGACGGCGGCAGGAGCCGCGGGCCCGGCAGGAGGCGGAGTCCCAGCCGGCGCAGCGGGCCGCGCCCACGCGGGTGACGGCGATGCCGCGACGGTCGGCTTCACGGGCAGCGCAACAGCGAGCCTCGCGGGGTTGGCTGTCCCGTCTTTCGTGAGCACGACCGTTCGCTCTAGCTTCTGACCGTCGGCTTCGATGACCACCGCAAAGCTGTCGCCCGGCTCGCCCGTGAGCGTGAGCTTCCCGTCATGGAGCACCTCGCGCGCGCCGTTCACCAGCACCGTGGCGGTAGCGGGCTCGATCGCCACCGTGGCGGTCTTGGCTGGTATTGGTGCGGCGCTCGGCTGTGCGGTGATAGCGGGCTCGAGCGCCGGCGCCTGCGCAGCAATCGGAGCCGCTGGCGAACTGAACATCCCTGGGCGCGCGAGCGCGAACGCCCCCACGCCGAGCACCGCCACGGCGCCCATCGCGACCATGGGCCGGCGGCGATCACGTCCTCGCTCTGCGTCCGCCACCGCGGCGGCAACGCTGGCAGCCCCCATCGACGTCAGCACGTGACCATCGGCGCGCTTGGCGCGAGCGGCGCGGCACTTGGCATCGAGCGGCTTGAGCAGCTCGGCATTCAGCTTGTGCGAGCCGTCGGCGAAAGGCTCGAGCGCAGCGGCGAACTCCCTCATCGACGGAAGCCGCTCGCCCGGATTGCGATGGAGCGCCCTGTGCACGACGTCCACGAGCCCCGGCGGGACCCAAGGTGCCTTGTCCTGAATGTGCGGCACGGGCTCGGTGTAGATCGCCAGAATCAGCTCGCCGACGGTGCTGCGGCCTTCCCACGGCGGCGTCCCGCAGACTGCCTCGTACAACGCGATGCCAAGGCTCCATACGTCGGTGCGGTGATCGACCTCCTTCGCGTTCTTGGCTTGCTCGGGGGACATGTACATCGGCGAGCCCATGACTCCGCCCGTGCGCGTGAGATTGGTCGTGTTGTCCTCGCCATCGGCCGCGACCTGCTTGGCGATCCCGAAGTCGCACACCTTCACGATGAGCTCGCCCGACACCGTCTCGTGCAGGAACAGGTTCGCCGGCTTGATATCGCGATGGACGAGGCCGATGTCGTGCGCCGCCTGGATCCCCTTGCACGCTTGGATGAACACTCGCGCCGCAGCCACCGGGTGCAGCGGGCCGAGGCGCTTGATCCGCCCCTCGAGGTCGCCGCCACTGAGCAGATCCATCACGATGAAGGGAAGCTGTTGCCGCGGATCCGTGTCTGCATGCACCACGCGGACGACGTGCTCGCAATCGATGCCGGTGACCGCGCGCGCCTCGCGCACGAAGCGACGCCGCGCCCCGGGATTTTTTCCCGCGAGCTCCGGCTCGATGACCTTCACGGCGTAACGATTCCCGTCGTCGCCCACGGCCTCGTACACCGAGCCCATGCCGCCCTGGCCGATGCGCCACAACAGCTCGTACTTACCCCCGAGCGACTGGCCGAGAAAAGCGTCCGACTTCGTCTGGCTCAACGCCGGCGCGGCAACTTCCGGCAACGCGCGACGCCATTGTTTGGGCAGCACCGCGCGCGGAGCGGTGGATTCGAGCAGCGCCACGGGCAGCGGCACGAGCATGCCGGCCTCAATCGCATCGGAGCCGTACGCGAAGGGCTCGAGCGCAGCCGCGAACTCGTCGGCGCTCGGGCAGCGGTCCTCTCGCGCGCGGATGAGGGCACCGTGAACGACCGCTACGAGGCCCGGATCGAGCCACGGCGAAGAGTCGTGAAGGTGAGCGACGTCCTTCGTGTTGATGGCGACGTGGAGCTCTACGAACAACTCCAGACCATCGAAGGGTCCGACGCCCGCGAGGCTCTCGTAGAGTGACATCGCCAGGCTCCACACGTCGGCGCGCGCATCGACGTGCCTCGCATCGAGCGTCTGCTCCGGCGCCATGTAGTGCGGCGTACCCAGCATGGCCCCGGTGCGCGTGAGGCTTCCGTCTTCCTCGCGCCACTTCGCGATGCCGAAGTCGAGCACCCGTACGATGGCCTCGCCACGAGCGTCGTGGTCCAGGTACAAGTTCGCCGGCTTGATATCGCGGTGGACGATGCCCGCTTCGTGAGCCGCACTCAGCGCCTTGCACGCCTGCCGGACGATCCGCACCGCGATGGTCGGATGAACCGGTCCGATCTTCTGAATGAGCTGCTCGAGATCGAGCCCCGCCAAGAGCGGCATCACCAAGAACGGGATTTTCTGGGCCTCATCGACGCCCGCATCGATGAGCGGAACGACGTGCGCGCTGTCGAGCGACGCCGTGACGTTCGCTTCCCGTCGGAAGCGCGCCGCCAGCTCCGCCCCCGCCGCCGAGCGCGGACGCTCCAAGAGGACCTTCACGGCGACGCGCTGTCCCGAGGGCGTCAGCGCCTCGTACACCGCGCCCATTCCTCCTGCGCCCACGAAGCGCAGAAGCTGATAGCCACTCCCCAAGCTCGTGCCGAGTGGCGGAAGTCCCACGTCCTGACGCTCGACCATGCCCAGGTCGGCGACGATACCATTTTGTGATGGGTCCTTGAGTTCGTCTCGGCCGTCACCAGGCACGCCGCCTCGGGCGTCGCCCGAGAGCTCGGACAGGTTGAAACGACAGCGGACATCTTCATCGAGCGGTGACAGGCGGACGCGGGCCAAGAAGGCGGATGACGCGAGCGCTCGTGCCGGGTAGCCTCGCGGCGTGATGGGGGACGGATCCACGGTCGGCGCGCGTCCGGCACGTCGGCGTGCTCGCGACGCTCGGTCTCGGTATTTCGCTGCGCTCGCGGCGAGCGTGCTCTTTGGCCTCGGCGCCCGTGCCGCCGTCGCAGCTCCCCAGGCGGCCACGCCCGCAGCCGCGCCCCGCGCAGGCACGTCCGCAGCTGCGCCCCGCGCAGGCACGCCCGCAGCTGCGCCCCAGGCGGGCACGTCCGCAGCTGCGCCCCGTTCTGCAGCGAAGGCTCCAGAGCCGGTGCCGCCTTGTCCGCCCGCCGCCGCGCCGGTCGCCGCGGCGGACGCGGGAAACGCCAGTGCTTCTGCGGACGCGCTCGAGCGGGCGAAGGACCTCTTCCGACAAGGGACGGCGCTCGCGAAGGCCGGCGACTACGCCCGCGCGCTCGAGTTCTTCCAGCGCTCGCGAGGGGTCGTCGCGTCGGTCCCGAACACGCTCAACGCGGCGGTGAGTCTGCGCCAGCTCGGGCGCTTCGACGAGGCCCTCGAGCTGTTCGAGGAGCTGCTCACGCGCTTCGGCGACAAGCTCGCGGAGGACGAGCGGACGACGCTCGCGGGCGAGATGAGCGCGGCGCGCGCCAAGGTCGGCAGCGTGGACGTGCAGGCGAACGTCGAGGGCTCGCTCGTCATCGATGGGCGCCAGCGGGGCAAGCTCCCGCTCTTTTCCCCGGTGCGCGTGCTCGGGGGCCGCCACGTGGTGCAGGTGATCAAGGACGGCTATGCGAGCTATCGCGGTGAGGTCACGGTCGTGCTCGGCCAGACCGCTCTCGTGGACGCGAAGCTCGAGCCGCTCGCCGCGTCCGGCCGCGTGAGAGTCGATGCCGGGAACCTCGCGGGCGCGTCGATCCGCGTCGATGGCGCCATCGTGGCTACGGCGCCGTGGGAAGGCGCTCTTGCACCCGGACCTCACCTCATCGCCTTCGAGCGCGGTGACGAGGGCTCGGCGCCGAAGCAGTTCACCGCGGTGCTCGGGCAGACGGTGACCATCGAGAGCTCGCTCGCGCCTCTCGGCCCGGCGCAGCGCCTGCTCGCGGAGCCATCGACGGCGGAGCTCTTCATCGACGGCGTCGCGCTCGGCGTCGGTCGCTGGGAAGGGCGACTTCCCGTCGGCGAGCATGAGCTCTCCGCGCTCGAGCCGGGGTACCTCGCCGGCAAGCTCGGGTTCGAGGCGCTGCCGGCCACCGGGGGCGATGTCACGGTGAAGCTCGCGATCGACGATTCGCACGCTCGCTGGCGCGCCTCGCGCAAGGGCGAGCTCCTCTTCGACGTGTGGGGCGGTCCCGGGCTCGCGCCGTCGCTCGGGAGCGGCGCCGAGGCCTCGTGCGCCACACTCCAATGCACGAGCGATCCTCTCGCGCTCGGCTACGTCGTCGGGGCGCGCGTTGGATACGAGCTGTGGTTCGGCATGGCGATCGAGGTGGTCGGCGGCTACCTCAGCGCGCAGAAGACACTGACGCGCAACCTCTCCTCGTCGTTCGACGCCGGTGCGGCCGAGCCCGTCGCGACGAGCTACGAGCTGAAGGACGAGCTCCGGCTCACGGGTCCGCTCGCAGGATTTGGCCTCGGCTATCGCCGCACCTTCGGCGGCGTGCTCCAGGCGCGCGCGGACGTCGCGGTGGGCGCGCTCTTTGCCTCGGCATCCGACGCCATCGACGGAACGGTCACCGCGAGCGGTCGGAGCGAGCCGGTCCTGATCGACGGCTCCGGCGCCGCGACGCCAGGCGTGGACGTGTGGGTGATGCCGCAGCTCACGGTCGGGACGCGGTTCGCGAGCGGCGTGAGCCTAGGCGCGGGGCTCTCGGCCGCGGTGTTTCTCCTCGACGGCGCCTCGCATGCCTACGGCGATCTGGAGCTCGTCGCGCCCAACTGCGACGGCCTCGACGACCCTGCGGCGGTCGACTGCGTTCCCGGGACGCGGCAGGCGAGCGCGGAGAAGGCCTACGGTCCCTTGGTGCTGTGGCTTCCGACCGTGACGATGGGCTACGCGTTTTGATGACGCGGTCGGACGACTCGTTTTGTGGAGAGGGCGCGATGAACACGACGATGCGAGCAGCGATGGGTCTGACCTTCGGCCTCACGGTCGCGGCAGCGTGCGGGGCGGGCAGCGACGAGCATGCCAGTGAGCATGCCAGTGAGCATGCCAGTGAGCATGCCAGTGAGCATGCCAGTGAGCATGCCAGTGAGCATGCCAGTGAGCGGGCCCGTGCTGCGACCGTCGTACCGGCGAGCGCGGCCGCGCGGGCGGCCCTCGAGCGCGCGCGAGCCTTCCGCCTGCGAGTCGAGGACCCAAGCCCGACGGCCAGCGACGGGCGGGCCAGCGACGGGCGGGCCAGCGACGGGCAGGC
>SYFR01000166.1 GCA_005800325.1 Myxococcales bacterium
AGCACAAGGCCGCGCGCGCCGCGGGACGGCTCGGGCGATGCGGGGGGCCGGCGGCTCGGTGGGCTTGGCGACTCCGTGCGCCGGCTAAGCGACGACGCGGACCCGCGCGGGGCCGGCGCTGAGCGAGCCAATCTGCCGCGCGTCTTCGCAGCCCTCGTCGCGGAGCGCGCGCACGGCGGCCTCGGCGACGTCGCTCGGCAAGGCCAGGAGCAGGCCGCCCGAGGTCTGCGCGTCGGCGAGCACCAGCCGCTCGTGCTCCGGGATCGCCTCGTCGATGGCGCTCACCGCGAGCGCGTAAGAGAGGTTCTTGCGCGTGCCGCCGGGGACGCAGCCCGCGAGGGCGATGCGGCTCGCGCCGGGCAAACGCGGACACGCCTCCGAGTGGATCGTGGCCGTCAGCGCCGACGCCTCGACCAAGTTGCGCAGGTGCCCGAGCAGGCCGAAGCCCGTGACGTCGGTGCACGCGTGCGCCCCGAAGCGCTGCCCCACATCGCACGCGACGTCGTTGAGCTGCGTCATGCGTAGGACCGAGGCGGCGAGCGACGCGGCGTCGGCGGTGCCGTTGCGCGTCGCCTGCGCGATGAGCCCGGTGCCGAGCGCCTTGGTCAACACCAGCGCGTCGCCCTCTCTCGCGAAGCGTTGCGACCAAACGCGGTCCGTTTCCACCGAGCCGACGACCGCGAGCCCGCACTTCGGCTCGGTGTCCTGCATCGTGTGACCGCCGACGATCGCGCAGCGCGCGCGGGCGCAGCCGTCCGCGAGCCCCGCGAGGATCTCGGCCGCGACCTCCTTCGGCACGACATCCGTCGGACAGCCGAGGAACGAGAGCGCAAGCTCCGGGCGCCCGCCCATCGCGTAGACGTCGCTCAGCGAGTTCGCCGCGGCGATGAGCCCGAAGGTGCGCGGGTCATCGACGATCGGCGTGATGACATCCATCGTGAGCACGAGCGAGCGCACGGCCCCCTCCGGGCGCACGACCGCAGCGTCGTCGAGCAAGCCGGTGCGCTCGTCGAGCCAGGGGTGCGATGCGGCGGGGAGATGTCTCAGGATCTGGACCAGATCCTCGGCGGGGAGCTTGCGGGCTCACCCACCGCCCTTCACGAGGGTGGTCAGGCGGGGCGTGGTCATGGGGGCATTCGTTGGTCGTTGGCGAAAGAGCTCGATGCGCGATGAACGCGAGTCCCGGGGTACGCGGCCGTGCCGCGAGCGTCAACGGCCACCGGCAGATGCAATACGGCCGTCATGACCGCCGGCGCCGTAGCCGCCGCTTGCCTTGTGGCGCGGGGTTTACTAAAGGGGGCGCGCATGGCGAAGCAACGCACCTTGTCGATCATCAAGCCCGACGCGATGGAAGCCGGACACGCCGGCGCCATGATCGCGCGCCTCGAGGCAGAGGGGTTCGCCGTCCTCGGCATGAAGCGCCTTCACCTGACGCGCCCGCAGGCCGAGGGCTTCTACGCGGTGCACCGCGAGCGGTCGTTCTTCGGCGAGCTCGTCGAGTTCATGTCGCGCGGCCCGATCGTGGTGATGGCGCTCGAGCGCGAGGACGCGATCGCGAAGTACCGCGAGGTCATCGGCGCGACGGATCCCGGCAAGGCCGCCGAGGGCACCCTCCGCAAGCTCTACGGCAAGAACGTCGGTGAGAACGCGGCGCACGGCTCGGACGCTCCCGAGACGGCGTCCGGCGAGATCGCCTACTTCTTCACGGGCTACGAGGTCCGGCCGACGGCCTGAGCGAACCTCGGCGAGCGCGCCGCGACCCCGGCTGCGCGATCTCGCCTTTACGAACCACGCCTCTGGCGCTAGCTTCCGTGTCGGGGACACGGGGAGTGAGCACGCAAGCCTCAAGCGGGGACCGCGCGGGCGTGGCGGTCGCGGATGCGATCGGCTCGCTCGCCGAGTGCACGATGTCGTTGTACGTCCTGCGGCGCCTCGCCGGCGCGCGGGAGGTGGCGAGCATCCGGTTGCTCGAAGCGGCGGACGCGTTTCGTCGAAGCTTCGACGATCACACCTCGAGGGTGTACGCGGGCCTCGAGCTGCTCCGTGCGTTGCCGCTCGCGCGCGGTGAGCTCGGGCCAGTGCTGGAAGGGCTCGCCGTGAGCGCTTCGAACATGGCAGAGAGCGTGGCGTCCGTGCTGCGGCGTGAGCGGCGCTTCGGCGCGCTGCAGCGGCTCGAGCTCGAGCGTGGGCTCTCGAGCGTGGGCGAGGACGTCGACCAGCTCTACGGCCGCTTCGAGCTGATCCAAGCGGTGCTCGCCCCGCGAGAGGCGGTGCTGTGCTGCCAAGAGCTGCTCGCCGGAACCTGGTCCGCGCGGCCGTCGTTCGTCGGGATCCCGGTGTCCATCGCGCTCGCCGGCGATCGTGAGGCCCGTCTCGTGGGCGATCCGCGCGTGCTCTCGCGCCTGCTCGGGGAAGTGACGATCGACGCGCTCTCGCAGGGCGGCGTCGCCGAGCCGACCCAGCTGCGTAGCCGCTCGTCGCATCCCTATTCAGCGACCCACTCCGACCCGCCCGGCGAGGCCATCGTGTGGTCCATCAGCCTGCACGGCGAGGCGCTTTCCATCGGCGTGCGGTGCTGCGCCCCCGAGGTGCCGTCGCCACGGACGCGCCTCGCGCTTCGCCCGAGCTCACCGAGCGAGCGTGCGGTCGTTCGCGCCGTGGCGCGTTATTCCGCCGGCGCGTCCTTCGAGGACGGCGCCTGCTGCGTGAGCGTCGCCACCGCGATCGAGTCGGTGCGCGGCGCGGTCGATCCACGTCGCGACCTGAGCCTCTGACCCTTCGCACGCGAGCGCGCGCCCCGTCTCGTCACCTGGTCCTCGATTCTCATGAATCGAGGCACTAGGGTGGTGAATCACGGATGCGCCACATCGCGACGCGCCATCGGTGCGAGCTGCCATGGAACACGAACGACTCATCCCGCTCATCGATGCCGCCTTCGCCGATCGCGCGCTCCTCGCCGATCGGGAGCACCGCGCGGCCGTCCACGAGGTGCTCGCGCTCCTCGACCGAGGCAAGCTCCGCGCGGCCACCTGCGACGCTGGCGAGTGGCGGGCGAACGCCTTCGTGTCGCGCGCGATCCTGCTGTTTTTCGCGGTCTCCGAGCTCAGCGTGAGCGAGGTCGGGCCGTTCGAGTACCACGACAAGATCCCGCTGAAGAAGGGGCTCGCCGAGGCCAAGGTGCGGGTCGTGCCACCCGGGACCGTGCGCTACGGCGCGTTCCTCGAGCCCGGCACCGTCGTCATGCCGGCCTACGTCAACATCGGCGCCTACGTCGGCGCGGGTCCGATGGTCGACCCCTGGGCTACCGTC
>SYFR01000167.1 GCA_005800325.1 Myxococcales bacterium
CGGCGCGGCATCGGCCGGAGCCGCGCTCTTGCGCTCGGCCGTGCGCGGCGGCTCGACGAGCGCGTCGCCGTTCGGGCACGGCGGCGGCGCATGGGTCGGGCGCGCGCAGCCTCCCAATGTGGCGCCGAGAGAGGCAACCAGCGTCGCTAGCGCCAAGGCGCTACCGGCGGTCACGCCGAGCTTCGTCTTTCGCCGGGTGCAGAGGCCGAGGAGCGCGAGGCCGAGGCCCGCGAGGATCCCCGTCGCGGACGTCTCGCGGCCGGCGGGTGCGAGCGCGCAGCCGCCCTGTTTCGGCGGGACCGGGGGCGGAGCGGGGGCCTCGGCACGGGCGTCGGGGCCGGAGTCGGCGATCCCGGACAGATCGGGCCCCTGCTCCTCGGCGGCGCCGCCATCCTTCGCGGCGGCGTCGGCCTTGGCCTCCGGCGGAGGCGCCTTCTTCTTGGGTGCCGCGCTGTCGGCGCCGAACACGAGGCTTCGGCGGTCGACGATCTTGTTCTCGCCGCTCAGGTAGACGTGCAGCACCGCGCCGACGTTGCCGCCGCTCGCGAGCTTGACGGTGAGCTCGTATTCCCCGGCCTCGAAGTCGGCGTCGCGCGTCAGCTTGATGTTGAACTTCGTGGTGTTGAAGCGCTTGCCGGTCGCCGGATCGCCAAAGCCCACGTCCATCGGCAGGTTGAGGGCGGGCTGGTTGACGAGCGGCAGCTTGGTCTCGACCGGCGTGTTCGGCGAGGCGTCGGTGAGCGAGCGCTCGTAGAGGGCCACAGGCTTGAAGCTGAAGATCATTGGGACGTACTCGAGCGAGGGCGTCGAGCCGTAGTCGATCGTCACCTTGAGCTTCCACGACGTGGTGTCCTCGGCGACCCGGTTGCTGCCGAGCTTCACCGAGCCCTTCGCCCACGCGGGCGACGCGACGGCGAGCAGCGAACAACACAGCGACACGAAGAGCGCGAGCTTCGAGAAGGACCTCAGCATGCGGCGCATCTTGGTGAAGCGCAGGGCCTGCCGCAAGCCCCACGCCCATGGCGCGCTACGGCGCGGCGCGAGCCTGCGTCGGATCGCTCGGGGGCGCTCCCGCAATGGCGGGCTCAGGCGCCCGGCGAGCCTCAGCCGATCCGCCACGGCCCGCGAGCTCGCGAGGCCGCGCCGCGGGCAGGAACGTGACGAGCCCCGCGCACATCAGCCACTGCCAATAGCCGGCGTCGATGAGCACCTCGATCCCGACGTGCATGGCAATGAGGATCGGCACGAGGACCTTGGCCGCTCGGGGCCACCACAACAAGAAGGCCGCAATCGGCTCGATGACGAGTACGCCATAGGCAATCGCGACAAGGATCGGGCGCAGCGCGAACCAGTCGAAGTTGAGGCGCGCGTATCCGGCGTTCACGAGCGCGCGCAATACCATCTCGCCATGGATCCACCCCGGAGCATCGAGCCGCTCGACGCCGGCGGCGACGTACATCATGGCGACGTGTACCTGAAGGAGCCTGAGCCCCCAGGGCACGAGGTAGTGCTCGCGCGGTGGCTCCCCGCGAGAGCGCGTGACGAGCGCCGGAAGCGAGAGTCGGCCCGTGGGATTGGCCGCCGCGACGTAGAGCACGAACGGGCCAAGGAGCCACGACCAGCCGGCTCGCAACTGGGGATTATGGGCCGTGAAGACGATATGCAGCCCGGCCGCCAAGGCGCCGGTCCACCGTGGAAAGACGCCGAGCAGAAAGCACACGGCGCTCGCGAGCAAGAGTCCGTAGAGCGCCATCGCGGCCCAAGGCGCGGCGAAGAGATGGAGCACGCGGTAGCGCGCAAACGCCTCGTACGCGAGGCCCGCCCAACCCGGCCAGCGGGCGAGAGAGTCGTGCCCGCCAATCCCCTGCGGCCCGAAGAGCACCGCGGCAAATGGGAGGAGGCGCAGGTAAGTACCGACGAGCACGCAACCGAGCAGGATGCGCGCGACCTCGGGCCAAATGGCCGGGACCGGCGTGAAGAACCAGCCGTAGGCGCACTCGGCGCCGCGAGCGAAGAAGAGCGGCCGCTGGCGAGGAAGGTCGCGCATGGGGGTCGATGCCGCCGTCATGGAGCGCCCCCGGGGCTTGCCGATGCGCGCCACGCGCGCTCGCGGCAGAGGTGAAGTCCGCGCTGCGCCGTCATGGCGCGCTCCCGGGAAGTGGCACTACCCTCCACGCGCGCTCGCGGCAGAGATGAAGTCCGCGCTCCCGGGTGTCGGGGGCCGGAGCGCCGTCCGAGAAGCGGAGTGCTTGCCGGCGAATGGAGACGCCAATCGCGCCGTACTCGGCACCGCGGTCGAAACAATAATGGTCGAGGAGCGCGAAGAGCTGGCTCAACGGATAGCGATTGAGATCGCCCTCCACTTCACCGCTCGCGAGCGCCACGAGCCCGCGGTCGAGCTCGCGCACGAGGTACGTCGCATAGGGATCCTTCAGGAAGGCGCGCCGGTCGTCGCGGCAATCGGCGAAGTTGTCGAAGAGCGTGGCCTCGGAGCCATCGTTGCCGAGGCCGACGAGCCGCACGCAGGTCTGCACGCGCCCGAGCTCGGGATCGCCCTGCCCCGTGAATACGCTCAAGCCCGCGGGCCAGCCGAGCTGGGCCAAGGCAAGGCTAGCGGCGAGCTGCACATGCGCGAGCGGGCCGACGAGCAGCTTCGCCGGCAAGCTGCCGAAGACGAGCGCGAGCACATAGGCGACGAGCACCGGGAGTCCCATGAGGCGCAGGATGCGCACCCCGCGGCTCGCAGGCGGCGTCGCGGGCGCTTCGCGCTCGGGCGTGGCCACGGGCTCCTCACTCGGCGGCTCTTCGCTCATGGGAAGTATCGACTCTCAGAACCCACCCGCGCCGCGAGTGGGCTCACGGCGAGAAAGGCAGCCAGACGCGCGTGTCGCGGGCCCGCTTGTAGCAACCGGTGCGAGCCTGGTCCTCGTCCCTCTGGCAGTCGGTGCTCTCGAGGCACTCGGCGATCTCGTGCTGCGCGCGCAGGTTGTACATGGCCGTCAGCGCGGCGCGCTGGGTTCCATCGAGCGAGCCAAAGCCCGTGAGGCAGGCGTCGACTTCGACGCTCTCGCAGCGCTTCATTCGGGAGCAGCGCGCGACGACGACCTCGCTCGCCGATACCTCACCGGGGTCGGCGTTGATGAGCGCCTCGTCGGTGCACTGCGCGACGAGGAGGCCGAGGTCGGTCTGGTTGTCCGTCGACTCCCCGTCTCGCGCCCGTCCATAGCAGTCCGTCACCCGCGCGAGAAACTCGGCCGAGGCGGTGGGCGTGGCCCGCTCGCACGCGGCGAGATGGGCAAACGGTTCGCCTTCCGTAGCCTCGTGTTTGGCCACGACCGCGCACCAGGCCTTTTGCGCGGTCCCGAGCCTTGGCGCGTCGGCGTAGGCGGCGACGTTGCCCTTGCAGCCGGCGCTGCCGATCGCCTGCAGAAGGGCGACGGCGACGGCGCCCGTGGTGCGGATCGGGTGCTTCATGCGGGGCGAATCTAGCGTCGCCGGTCGCCAATTCCCTAGCGAATTGATGCCCACGCGCGGCGCCTTGCCACCCTCACTCGCCGTAGAGAAACGACGGTTGCGAGGCGCGACCGAATGGCATGCGCCGCCGGACGAGGCTCGAAATGGCGGAGTACCGCGCGGCGCGCTCCTCTGGCGTGGCGCCGAGCTCGAGCTTCGCCGCGAGCTTGACTGGCAAGAGCGTCGCCGCGTCGACGAGCGCGGTCGCTCCGGCGGGCAGCGTGCTCTCGACGAGCATGCAAGTCGCGACGTCGCTGTCGGGCACGTCGCGGCGATAGGTGCACCATCCGTCCGCCGCCGGCTGCTCGCTGTCGGGCACGAGATCGGCGGATTTTCCGTCGAAGTCGCAGCGGATCACCGAGGCTTGAACGACCGAGCAGCCGCTGCCGGGCGGAGGCTTGGCGGAGATCGCGGCGACCATGCTGCCCTCGAGGGCGGACGCGCCGCGCCCGTACCAGAGGACGCCGGGCTCGAGCACGCCGCAGCGGAGCCCGCTCTTGCAGCGGCCGCCGGTGTCGCCGAGGAGGTAGGCTTGCTGCTGCGCCTTGAACGCGAGCCAGCCCGCCTGTTGGTGGTGGCCCTCGACGACGATCGACATCTCGAAGTCGCCGTCGACGAGTAGGTTATTCGGCGGCTCGCCCCAGGGATTGCGGATCTCGACCGTGCGCTTCTGCGGCACGCCGCCGATGCTGTGCGAGCAGTTCGGCAGCCACGACCTCGAGCAGGCGTTCCTGCACTGCATCGGCAGCCCCCTGCCGGCCTGACTCCGCGATTGCCACCGGGCTATCAGCGCGGGGGGCGTTCTGGCAGAATAACCCCTCGCGTGAAGTCCCCGCCGGTCGGGCTTCGTCCAGGTCGGGACCTGTTTAAGGGGGAGCATTGGAACAAGCGCAGGCCAAGCCGGATTTGCTGATCGTCGATGACGACC
>SYFR01000168.1 GCA_005800325.1 Myxococcales bacterium
CCACCGGCTGCGGCCCGCTGCGGTGCACGAGAAACGCCGCCATGGCGAGGGCCCCGGCGAGCCCCGCGGCGATCGCGACGCGCAGCGCGCGCGGCGGGCGAACGGGGACCTGCGCCGCGGTTTTTTCCTCGGCTCTAGCCGCGGTCCCGGCTGCGCCTTGCGCCGCAGTGTCTGTCGCGCCTCTCGCGTCAGTCTCTGCAGCAGTCTTTGCCGCCTTCGCCGCAGTCTCTGCCGCGCCTCTCGCGTCAGTCTCTGCAGCAGTCTTTGCCGCCTGCGCCGCAGTCTCTGCCGCGCCTCTCGCGTCAGTCTTCGCCGCCTTCGCCGCCTTCGCCGCCTTCGCCGCCTTCGCCGCCTTCGCCGCAACGTCTCGCGCAGCGTCTTTCGCAGCGTCTCGCGCACTGTCTTCCGCAACGTCTTCTGCAGCGTTCTCGGTAACGCTCGCGACAGCGTCCGGCGCAGCGCTCGCAGCACCGACCGGCTCACCGTCGGCCGCGGCCTTCGCCGCCCAGTCGCAGAGCTCGAGCAGCGCGAGCAGGGCGACTTGCACGTGCGCCTCGCTCAGCGCGTCTTCCTGGAAGTGCGACCCTGGGCTCGCGTTCGTCTGCACCGTTCGCACGTGGACGCCCACGTTCTTCGGGACGATCTTGGCGGCGAGCAGCGGGCCGATCATGCGCTCGAGCGTCGGCTCGCCCTGGCCCCACGAGATCGTGTGCGCGCGCGCGAGGCCGTGCAGCAGCTTCTCGGTCACGAAGCGCATCTTGTTGAGCGCGCTCGCGTGGTCCTGGTCGAGGAGGCGACCGAGCACGCGCAGATCGTCCGCGAGTTCCGGCATCCGCCCTTGAAGCACCGCGAGGCGAGCGGCGGGGCCGGCCGGCAGCGGAGCGCCGAGCATCAGCGGAGCGCCGACCAGCGTCGCGCCGAGCTCCACCGCTGCCTCGGCGGTCCGCACGCCCGAGGCGCGCGCGACCCAGGCGGCAAGCCGCGCACCGACCTCGCCCGCGTTGCGTGGCCGCTCTTCCGGTGAGGTCGCCAAGCAATGCATCACGAGCGCAGCGAGCTCGTCGGGGATGGCCACGAGGGTGCGCGGATCCGCGGGCATCGTGCGGCACCTCGCGAGCGCCAGCGCCATCACGCTGATCCCCGGGTTCTCGAACGGCAGGGCGAACGTGAGCAGCTCATAGAGCACGAGTCCGAGCGCGTACACGTCGGTGCGCGCGTCGACGGGCTCGCCCATGACCTGCTCGGGCGCCATGTACGCCGGCGTGCCGATGAACGTGGCCCCCACCTGCGTGAGCGCCGCGTCCTCCGCGGAGCGGGCGATGCCAAAGTCGGTGAGCACCACGCGCGGTCCGTGCACAGGCTCGCGCTCGGGCTCGAGCAGCACGTTCGCCGGCTTGAGATCGCGATGCACGACGCCGACCTCGTGCGCGGCGGCGAGCCCCTCGGCGATCTGAACGCCGATGCGTGCCGCCCACGTGGGTGCGATTGGACCGCCGGCGCGCGCGGCGAAGCTCTCGAGACTCTCACCCGCGATGCACTCCATCGTCAGGTAGAGGAGCCCCTGCTCCTCCCCGAGGTCGTGGATGCGCGCCACCTGACGACTCGTGATGCGCCGCGCGAGCCGCACCTCTCTCCGGAAGCGCGCGACGGCCTCCTCGGTCGCGGCCGCAGTGAGCACCTTGAGCGCGACCGTCTCGCCGACCTCGCGATCTCGCACGCGATAGACCGCCCCCATCGCGCCGCGCCCGAGCAGCGACACGACCTCGTAGCGCGCGGCGAACACCGCGCCGGGCTGCAGCGGCACCTCGATGGCGGTGTTGCTCGACACGTGAGTGCCCCACGCTACCGCGCGTTCCGGCGCGAATCGACCGCGTTCATGCGGCCCGTCGCCGCCTCGACCTCGCGCGTGGCGTGGGCGCTCGCTCGCCTGGTCTCGTGGTATTGACGCGCCCGTGCATCGAGTCTTCCGCGACGACATCCTCGCCGGCAAGGTGGCCTTCGTGACCGGCGGCGGCTCGGGGATCTGCAAGGGGATCGCCCGCCGCTTCTTGGAGCACGGCGCCGAGGCGGCGATCGTCGGCCGCAACGGGGAGCGACTCGCCGAGGCCGCGCGCGAGCTCGAGGCCGCGACGGGCCGCGCGTGCCTGCCAGTCGTCGCCGACGTGCGCGAGCCCGAGCAGGTGCAGGAGGCTCTGACTCGCACGCTCGAGCGATTTCAGCGCGTCGATGTCGTCGTCAACGGCGCCGCCGGGAACTTCCTCGCGCCGGCCGCGCAGCTCTCGTACAATGCGTTTCGCACGGTGATGGCGATCGATGCGCTCGGCACGTACAACGTGTGCCGCGCCGCCTTCGATCGCCGGCTGCGCGACCACGGCGGCGTCGTGCTGAACATCTCGGCGACGCTGCACTACGGGGCGACGCCGCTGCAGGCGCACGCCTCCGCCGCCAAGGCCGCGGTCGACTCCCTGACGCGCTCGCTCGCGCTCGAGTGGGGCGCGCTCGGGA
>SYFR01000169.1 GCA_005800325.1 Myxococcales bacterium
CCGCCCGCGCCCGAGCCGCTCGCCGCCGCCGCGCCGCTACTTGAAGAGGACGAACAAGCCACGACGCCGAGGAGCGCCGCGCCGAAGGGCACGAGCGCGCGCGCACCGCAGTGATGGGGAGGGGCCGAACGCGCAGAATTCACCAGGAAAAGCGGCATGCGCGGAGGGTAGCACTCCATGGTCGCGAATCGCAGCACCGCGCGCGCCCCCTCTACTGTGCCGAGAAGGGCCCAGCTACTCGGCGACGAGGAGCGAGAAGCGCAGCGCACTCCCGTACTCCCGTGCGTGAGCATCGCAGCGACGAAGGCAACGACGTAGATGGGCCCTTCTCGGCGCAGTAGCGCTAGAGTGCCGAGCTGCCATGTCGCTCGTCGCCGAATCCGCCCTCAAGCTCGCGCTGCCGAAGGGCCACATGCAGCGCGGTGTCGTCACGCTGCTCGAGGACGCCGGCATCGCCGTGCGCCTCACCGAGCGCGGCTATCGACCGCAGGTGTCGCTGCCGAACTCCGTGACCAAGGTGCTGAAGCCGCAGAACATCATCGAGATGCTGCACGTCGGCACGCGCGACGTCGGCTTCGCGGGCGCGGACTGGGTGAGCGAGCTCGACGCGGACGTGGTCGAGCTCTGCGACACCGGGCTCGATCCGGTGCGCATCGTGGCCGCCGCGCCCGAAGAGCTGGTCCACGACGGGCGCATCACGAAAGAGCACCTCGTCGTCGCGTCCGAATACGAGCGGCTCGCGCGGGCCTGGATCGCGCGGCGCGGGCTGCAGACGACGTTCGTCCGCTCCTACGGCGCGACCGAGGTCTTTCCGCCGGAAGACGCCGACTGCATCGTGGACAACACCGCCACCGGCGCGACGCTCGAGCAGAACGGCCTCGCGATCGTCGAAGAGCTCATGCGCTCGTCGACGCGCCTCTTCGCGAGCCGCCGCGCGCTCGAAATCCCGGGCAAGCGGACCGCCATCGAGGAGCTCGTCCTCGTGTTGCGGTCGGTGCTCGACGCCCGCAAGCGCGTGATGCTCGAGGTCAACGTGTCGGCCGAGGCGCTCCATGCCGTCATCGCCGTCTTGCCTTGCATGAGGCAGCCCACGATCTCCTCGCTCTCCGGCTCGAGCGCGTTCGCCGTGAAGGCCGCCGTGCCACGCGAGCTCTTGCCGCGCCTCATCCCCGAGCTCAAGGCTCGCGGCGGCACCGACATCGTCGTCTCGCGCCTCATGCAGATCGTGCCATGACGACGCTGCGTTTGCATGAATTCGCTGGCATGAAGCCGAACCCCGTCATCGCGCGCGAGGGCACCTACCGCGTACCGCGGCACGCCGCGCCGTGCGATCTCAAGCTCGACAGCAACGAGGGGCCGCTGCCTCCCGAGCACGTGCTCAAGGCCGCCGCGAGCGCCGAGCTGTTGCGGCGCTATCCCGACGCGCGCGCGCTCGAACGCAAGCTCGCCGAGCGGCTCGGCGTCGCGCCCGAGTGCGTGCTCACGACCTGCGGGGCGGACGACGCGCTCGCGCGCGCATGCCAGGCGCTCTTGTGGCAGGGGCGCGAGCTCGTGCTGCCGGTGCCGACCTTCGAGATGCTGCCGCGGTATGCGGCGCTCGCCGGCGCGACGCTACGCGAGGTGCCGTGGCCAGCGGGCCCGTTCCCGGTCGACGCGGTGCTCGCCGCGATGGGCCCGCACACCGGCGCCGTCGCGCTCGTGACGCCGAACAACCCGACCGGCGCCGCGATCACGCGACCGGAGCTCGAGCGGGTGGCCGCGTGTGCGGGGGACGCGGCGCTGTTCGTCGATCTCGCGTACGCCGAGTTCGCCGACGAAGATCTCACGCAGGCCGCGCTCAAGTACGAGAACGCGCTCGTGTTCCGCACGCTGTCGAAGGCGTGGGGCCTCGCGGGGCTGCGCGTCGGCTACGTCGTGGCGCGGCCCGAGGTCATCTCGTGGCTGCGCGCGACGGGCCAGCCCTACGCGGTCACGTCGCCCTCGGTGGCGCTCGCATGCGCGTGGCTCGATGAGGGCGAGGCCCACATGCGCCGCGGCGTCGCGCAGGTGATGGGCGAGCGCGAGCGGCTACGCGGCGAGCTGGAGAGTCTCGGCTGCGAGGCGCTGCCGTCGCAGGCAAACTTCGTCTTGGCGCGTCCGCGCAATGCCGCCTGGCTGCGAGACGGGCTCGCGGGCCTCGGGATCGCCGTGCGGATCTGGCCGGGCCACGCGAGGCTCGACGGCATGGCGCGCATCACCTGCCCCGCAGACGAGGACGCGTTCGCACGCCTCACGCGAAGTCTGCGCGCGGTGCTCGCTCCCGAGGCGCTGCTCTTCGACATGGACGGCGTGCTCGCGAACGTGCGCGCGTCGTATCGGCAGGCGATCCTCGAGGCGGCGGCCGCGTTCGGCACCACGGTGACCTTCGACGAGATCGCGCGCAAAAAAGCCGAAGGCAACGCGAACAACGACTGGGTCGTCACGCACGCGCTCTTGCAGGACGGCGGCGTCGATGTGCCGTTCGAGGCGGTGAAGCGCGAGTTCGAGGCGCGCTACCAAGGCGATGCCAGCGCCGGCAGGGTCGGCCTCCACGAGGCGGAGACGCTCATCCCCTCACGCGAGCTCCTCCTTCGCCTGAGCGCGCGCCTTCCGCTCGGGATCGTGACGGGCAGGCCGCGCGCCGACGCCGAGCGCTTCCTCGCGCGCTTCGATATCTCCCGCTATTTCCGCGCGATCGTGTGCATGGAGGACGCGCCGCTCAAGCCGAGCCCCGAGCCGGTGTTGCGAGCGATGGCGCTCCTCGGCGCGAGCTCCGCGTGGCTCGTCGGCGACACGCGCGACGATGTGACCGCGGCGCGCGCGGCGGGGGTCGTGCCGCTGGGCTTCGGCGGCGACGACCTCGTCGCCTGCGGGGCGGGGCGCACGCTCGCGAGCCTCGACGAGCTGGAGCAGCTCCTCTGATGCTGCGCCTTCAGGCCGAAACGCCTGCGACCGACACTTCGCCTGCGCCCGACACTTCGCCTGCGCCCGA
>SYFR01000170.1 GCA_005800325.1 Myxococcales bacterium
CGCCGAGCTCGATGACGCTGCCGCCGTCGGGGTGCTGCCGCTCGACCGCGAGCGTGACGGCGTTGACCTCTTGCACGAATTTCGCGCCGAGGTGCGGGGCCAGCGGCGAAGCGCCCGAGCCGGTGAGGAAGATGCGCCAAGAGGCGGGGTCGCTCGCCGGGAACGCCGCCTCGATCGCGCGGAGCAGCTCATCCACCTTCTCGGGCTGCTTCGTGTTGTGGCGCTGGTAGTCGCTCCACAAGATCGCGAGCGACTCGGGGTCGAGCACGACGGCCTTCACCGTGGTCGACCCGACGTCTACGCCGATGACGATGGGCTCGGTGCGCGCGGTCGGTTCCATCTCGCTCCCTCCAACTGACCGGCGGGTCAGTTTGTTCCGGCGCTGCTCGTATCACGGTCCCCCGGCGGAACCAACCCGGCCGCGGGAGTCGCAGGGAGGCGGGTGCATTCGCCGGGGGAGTCGCCTCGCCGTGCTCGCGGCACCGTCCTCGCGCGTCCTCGCGAGGAGCGGCTATTCGCGGGCGGAGTGGGGCGGTAGGCTCGCGCCGTGGCCAAGCGGGATCGGCGCCAGGAGCTGCTCGGTGCGGCGATCCGCGTGTTCGCGACGCGCGGCTACCACGACGCCAAGGTCGAGGACATCGGCGCGGCGGCCGGGGTCGCGAAGGGCACGGTGTACCTCTACTTTCGCGACAAGCGCTCGATCATGAGCGAGGTCGTGGATCTCATCTTCGCGCGGATCTCGGGGGCGATCGTGCGGGTCGACACCACGGGCGACGTCGCCGGGCAGGCCAAGCACAACCTCCGCGCGGTCCTCAGCGTGCTCATCGACGATCCCGAGAGCATGCGGATCCTGTTCGACCACGCGAGCAGCGTCGATCCGGCGTTCCGCGCGAAGATGGACTCGTTTTACGGCGGGTTGAAGCAGCTCCTCACCGAGAGCCTCGAGGACGGGCAGCGCGAGGGCCTCGTGCGCGACGGGGACGCGCGGCTCTACGCGAGCTTCACCATCGGGGCGCTGCGCGAGATCCTCATCGAGGCCGGTCGGGGACCTGTGACCTATCGGCAGCGCGAGGAGATCGTCGAGGCGCTCTACAGCGTGTTCCAGCAGGGGTACGTCCTCGCCAGAACCGGCGGCGCGGCCCGAGCGCGACGAAAGCCGCGGTAGGCGAGGGCCTTGGCGGCGATGCGCTCGGCGCGGGCGCGGATCGGGCCTTCTCACTCGGCCCGTGTGGCGCACGTCCCCCGGCGCATGGAACTGACCCGCGGGTCAGCGCTTCGGCGGTAGCGCGCGCGGCGTCGCTGCGGTCGGCCCGCTCGAGACGCCGCGCTGCAGCACGATCTCTCGCCCCGCCTCGCGACCGGATCGGCGTGCGTCGCTCGGTCCGTGGCCGCGCAGGCGCACGCCGCGCACGTACGGGTGGCGCTGCCGAAAGTAGCCACCGAGCTCGGCGTCGCCGACCCACACGAGGCCCTCTTCGCGGTTCTTCGTCTTCTCGCGGACGAGCCGCTCGCGAAACCCCTCCATCACGCCGGCGAGGACGCCGCGACGCTCCTGGTTCGAGCGCGTCTCGAGGCTCGCCTTGTGCGCGCGCCAGAGCCGCTCGCCCGTCGCGCTCAAGAAGGCGTGGACGTACTCGGCCAGCTCGAGGTTCTCGGGCGTGCCGCACAGCTCGATGACGTGGCCGCGCCTGCCGTCCCGGGCGCGGTACGCCGAGACCCAGATGGCCTCCACGAAGTAGTGGTCGGCGAGGATCGCCGCGAGGATGTGCTCGCTCTCGGGGACGCGACCCTTCGGCTCGCCGAGCTGACGGTAGGCGTAGCGACGCCGCTCGGGCCGCTCGGAGAGGGCGATGTTGTGCTTGAGCATGAGCCGTTGGGCGAGGAGCGCGGCGTTCTCGGCCTCGTGCTGGTTCTGGCTCGTCGCGAGCGCCAGGAGATCGGCGATGCGCCGCCGGATGCGATCGAGCTCGGGATCGTCGCCGTGCGGCAGGGGGCGGCCGGTCGCGCGGCCGTCGATGCCGAGGCGCGCGCAGACGCCGGCGAACGCGGGGCCGTGGGCGGTCTCGTCCGTCGCGCCGAGGATCTCGTGCGCGTACTGGTGCGCGGCCTCGTGCTTGAGCACCTCGAGCACCTCGCCCCAAGGCGCCGCGGACACGAAGGTGCGCGCGAGCTCGAGCGTGCGCGTGTCTCGGTGCCAGCGCCCGAGGTATCCGCGAGCATCGCCGAGCCGCACCACGGGAGGCTTCATCGCGCGCTTGAAGAAGGACGCGTTGACGTCGTGCCAGGCGCGCGAGAGCTCACGCGCGAGCAAGGCCTCGAGCTCGGCGCTCAGCTGCGAAACGGCGCTGGCAGCAGTGGATGGTTCCGACACGCTCCGCGTCCTCTCACTTCATCGGCGCGTACGCACGCCGCGCGGGCACGCTGACGAGCCGCTTCTTGCGCGCGATGCTGGTGCGCGGGACGGGCTCCTCCGCGTCGAGCACGAGCGCGGTCAAGCGACCGCCGTAGACGCAGCCGGTGTCGAGGCCGGTCGCCCACGGGTGAAGCTGCGGCTCGGCGAGCGCGTTGTGTCCGAAGACCACATGAGGCGGGCCCGCGTAGCGCTTGCCCCAGGGCTCCCCCGCGTCGCGACGCTCGGTCGGCGCGCCGTGCTCGTCGATGCCACGGACATAGAGCAGCGTGCGCTCGGTCTGCTTCTTGAGCGGGACGCCCGGGACGAGCCCGGCGTGGACGACGAGCAGCTCTTGCTCGGGCACGAAGATCCAGAGCGGCATGTGCTCGAGCTGCGTCCAGCCCGCGTCGTCGAGATCTTCCGCGGTGCGCCGGAGGTACTTGTTCTCCGCGACGCGCAGATCGCGCGCCGAGAGCTCCGCGATCTTCGGCGGCTTGTGTCGGAAGAGCTCGCGCCAGCGCAAGAGCCGCCCCTCGTGGTTGCCGCGCGCCGCGACCCCGCCCACCTCGCGCACGAGACGCAGCACGCGGTTCGGCGACGGGCCGCGCACCACGAGATCTCCCACGAAGAGCACCCGATCTCCGCGCGCGATGGCGAGCAGCTCGAGCAGTCGTTCGAGCTCGCGAGCGCAGCCGTGCACGTCTCCGACGACGATCGTGCGGCCCATCACTCCTCGGGTTCGACCTTACCCGGCTCGATCTTCGCGCGCTTCGGAATGACGACGATGCCGGCCTCGCTCACGTACCAGCGCTCGCGGTCGCGCTCGAGATCGAAGCCGATGCGCGCGCCCGGCGGGATCTCGACGTCTTTGTCGATGATGGCGCGGCGGATCTTCGCGTGGCGGCCAACGGTCACGTTCTCGAGCAGGATGGTGTCCGAGACCTCGCTGTAAGAGTTCACGCGGCAGCCCTGGCCGAGCACGCTGCGGTGGATCTGTCCTCCGGAGATGATGCAGCCGAGCGAGACGATGCTCTCGGTGGCGGTGCCGATGCGGAAATTGGCCTCGTCGCGGAACACGAACTTCGCGGGCGGCTCGTGGGTGATGCCCGTGCGGATCGGCCACTTGCGGTTGTAGAGGTTGAACCTCGGCTTCACGCGCACGAGATCCATGTTCGCGTCGAAGTAGGAGTCGACCGTGCCGATGTCGCGCCAGTAGCTGTTGGCGGTCTCGCCGGGCAGCTCGTTCGTCTGGTAGTCGTAGCCGAACACCCGATCGCCGCGCGCGACCATCATCGGCAGGATGTCGCGGCCAAAATCGTGTTGGCTGTTCTCGCGGGTCGCGTCCTCGCCGAGGCGCGCGAGCAGCGCGTCCGTGTTGAACACGTAGTTGCCCATCGACGCGAGCGCGAGCTCGGGGCGCCCCGGGATCGGCGGCGGGTTTGGCACTTTCTCGTGGAAGGCGACGATGCGAAAGTCGGCGTCGACCTCGAGCACGCCGAACGCGCGCGCCTCCTCGAGCGGCACCGGCACCGCGGCCACGGTGACGTCCGCGCGGTGGTGGATGTGCGCCTCGATCATCTGGCCCACGTCCATCTTGTAGATGTGGTCGCCGCCGAAGATCGTGACGAGCGCGGGCTCTTCGTCGCTGATGACGTGCTGGCATTGGAAGACCGCGTCCGCCGACCCCTTGAACCAGCTCTTGCCCGTGCGCTGCTGTGCCGGGATCGTCTCGATGAAGCTGTCGAGCATGGGCGAGAGGCGCCACGCGCGCGCGATGTGCTCTTCGAGCGAGGCGCTCTTGTACTGCGTGAGCACCTTGATGCGGTGCAGGCCCGAGTTGACGAAGTTCGAGAGCACGACGTCGCAGATGCGGTAGCGCCCGCCGAAGGGCACCGCGGGCTTCGCGCGCTCGAGCGTGAGCGGGCCGAGCCGCCGGCCCTCCCCGCCCGCAAGGATCATGGCAAGGATGCGAGAACTATCGACCGAGCGCCGCCACGATGGCCCCATGAGTCGAAGACGCTAGTACAGCGATCGCACGCCATAAAGCGGCCATCGACGAGTCCCGCGGCGCGCGGCGCTCGAGCCCGCACCAGACTCGCGGCGCGCGGCGCTCGACCTCGCGCCCAGGCAATGGCGCGCGGCGCTCGCGCTCGCACCAAACTCGCGGCGCGCGGCGGGAAGACGGCGGTGGCCGCGCGAGGGGCGGGAGGCTATGCCGGTGGGCATGAGCGAGCCCTCGCTGCACCGCGTCGCCACCTCCGACGGGTGGAAAATCGCCCTCCACGCGTACGCGGCGCGCGGCACGCGCCACGTGCCCGTCGTCCTCTGCCACGGGCTCGCGTGCGACCGCATGGTGTTCGACGTGTCGCGGGAGACCTCGCTGGCGTGGCACCTCACGGCGCGTGGCTACGCCGTCTTCGCCCTCGAGCTGCGCGGCAACGGCGCGAGCGAGCGCGCCACGGTGGGCGGACCGCGGCGCTTCGACTGGTGCTTCGACGACTACCTCGAAAAAGACATCCCGGCCGCTCTCGAAACGGTGGCGAGCATCACCGGCATGCGCGAGGCCCACTGGATCGGCCACAGCATGGGCGGGCTGTTGCTCTACGCGCACCTCGCGACGGGCGGCTCGCCCGCTATCCGCTCGGGGATCACCGTGGGCTCGAGCCTCGCGTACGGCGCGGCAAACAGCGGGTTTCATCGGCTCGCGCGGTACAAGCGGTGGCTCGAGCTCGCGCCGAGCCTGCCCGTGCCGGTGCGCGCCGCGGCGCGGTTGTCGACGAGGCTCGCGGGCGCCCTCGGGGGCCGCGTCAACGATCCGTTCGAGCGCTTCAACGTGTGGACGTCGAACACCGACCGAGCGCTGTGGCGTCGCATCGCCCGGGATGGCTTTCACCCGGTCCCGGCGCCGCTCATGCTTCAGCTCGCCTCGGCGATGGAGCCCGGAGGGCTACGCTCGAAGGACGGCGGCGTCGCGTACTTCGACGGGCTCGCGTCGGCGACGGCTCCGGTGCTCGCGCTCGCGGGCGATCGGGACGCGCAGTGCCCGCTCGCCGCGGCCGAGGGCACGCTCTCGGCGCTCGGCTCGAGCCGCCGCGAGTTTCGCGCGTTCGGCCCGGAGTTTGGGCATGCCGATCACTACGGCCACTTCGATCTGCTGATGGGCCTGCGCGCCAAGACCGAGGTATTTCCGGCGATCGACGCGTGGCTCGACGAGCACGACTAGTTCTCGGCCCGAAAAGGTCCCATCTGCGTCGTTGCCTTCGTCGCTCCGGTACTCACGCACATGAGTCTCACGATCCTGCACATCTTGACGTGGGCCGGATGGAACTCATGTTGGCGCCACCATGAGAGATTTGACGAGCGGTGGGGTTTCGCTGGAGTCGGAGTTTGCGGGAGCTGAGTTAGGGGATACGAGGAGGTCGCGACGC